>JASHPP010000111.1 GCA_030038035.1 Trebonia sp. | reverse complement strand
TCGCCCTTGAGCATGTTCTTCAGCCCGGCGAGGTGCCGTTCCGGGTCGGCCGCCTCGACGCGGCGCATCGCGGGCAGGATGACCTGCTCGCCCTCCTCCCGGATGTCCGCGCACGCCTTGGAGGCTTCGGCGTTCTGCTCGGGATTCAGCCTCCGGTCCCCGTCGGCCACCCAGCTGCCGTCGGGTTCGGTGCGGGGAGTCGGCCGTGTCCGTTCGGGATATCGCTCTTCATGATCTTCCCAGGCGGAGCGCAGGCCGGGCAGCGCCTGAGTCCAGGCGTCCCGGGATGCGTAGGTCTCCTCGACGAGGGAGCGGGACCGGGCGTGCTCGGCCGCCTGCTCCCCGGTGTCGGCCGGCGGTGCGGCATCGACGTCGGCGCCGCGCCCTGGCAGGCGATCGGGCGGGTCGCCCTCCTCAGCCCGGTCGATTCCCACCCGCCACCACCTAGAGCGTCCGGCACCTCACCCTTGGCAACGGATCCGATTGCCGTCTGGTTCTCGAACGGGCGACTACCAAACTCTTGTCCGGCCCACTCCGCCCGGCTGCCCGTCAGCCTGCCCCAGCGATTTTGTCAGTGGTCGGTGTGACACTGCGGGCATGGACGATTACACAGAAGAAGACGTCTACGCCGAAGAAGACATCCCGCCCGGGCTGCCACTCACCGCGGCCGACCTGGCCCTGGCCCACTTTGACGTGCCGCGCGACCTGGGCGCCCTGCCGTTCGGTCCTGACGACATGATCACCCGCAGCCTCTGGGTGGTCTTCGTGGGCGAATGGGGCATCTGGACGCACGCGGTCCTGCCCGTCGACGACAGGCTCGACATGGGCGACCCGGACAACATCGCAGGCTTGTGCGATGAGGTAGCCCTCCTCATCCGCCCCCCGCGCTGCCACGAGGACGAGGAAGCCATCGTGGTCTTGCGCCGGCCGGCCCCGCCAGGCCCGAGTCCGGCGGACGAGCACATCTTCCGCCTCATCTGCGAGGCCGCCGCGACCCGCGAGACAGCGCGGTGGTCCTTCTTCACCGCCGGCCCGGATGGCGTCCGCGAACTGCGCGCACCCACCACCAGCGCTGACCTGTGAGTACATGGCGCCTGCGCACGTCGGCGAGCTTCGCGTGCCTTCAGGGATACCGGCCGACACGCCTCCTACAGCAAGCCAGCCGACCGACTGGACACTCCTTCCGTGCCGATCCGGAACCGCGCGACCTGCTCACCATGCAGAACGCGGACCACAAAGCCGGGAGTACCTCCTTGGCCGCACGGACGCCAGCCAGCCGCCGGAGGTTCCGGCTCGCTTACAGGTTCGCGACCGCCTGCGCCGGATCGGCCTCCGGCGCGCCGCTGGGCTCCCAGTCGCCGTCCGAACGCGCGTACGGGTACCACCTCAGGTCGCGGCCGAGCCGCAGCTGTACGCGGCCCGCGGTGACCCGGTTGCCCTGGACGCTGCCTTCCTCACCGGTCTTCGAGCGCAGCGCGTTGCGCGCGGCCTGCAGCAGGTCAGCGGCGTCCGGCTCTTCCGCGGCGGGGGCCCACTCGGCATTCAGCAGTTCAAGGCCTGTCATGCCTCCCTGCCGCCAGGCCAGCGCACGGCGGGCCAGTTCGCGGGCACCCACTCCGGATCGCGCGGCCACAGAAGAGAATGCGGGCGTGCCCAGGGCGCGTGCCGCCCTGCGGGCGAGGTCCGCGTCGGGACTCTCGCTCAGCCCAGCGTCGGCGCTCAGCCCGACCGCCAGCTCCCAGGCGCGGCTTGCCGCATCCGCCGCCAGCTCCTGAAGGTCGCCGCCCAGGCCCGGCCGCCAGCTGGGCGGGTCGACAGGGAGCGCCGCCGGCTGGCCGGGACGCGCGGGCGGCAGCGGCGGCACCGGGACGTCGGCCGACGCAGACGGCGTGCCGAACGCGTCCCTGGCGTCGACCCCCTCGTCCGCGACCGCTCGCCCGACCCGCCGCGCCGCTCCGTCGGCCCCGCCCGCGTCGCAGGCCGCGCCGGACGTGTCGGACGTGTCGGACGTGTCGGACGTGTCGTCGGCCACGCCGGGCCGAGCCGCAGCCTCCCCGGGCACCCCGCGCCGCCTCGCGCGTACCCCGGCCAGCACCTGGTCGCGGGTCCGGCCACGCAGCAGCAGCAGGACGAAGGGATCCGCGTCCAGCGCGTCCGCCAGCAAGTAGCAGGCGGCCGCCGAGTGCTTGCACGGGTCCGCGTCATCCGGGCAGCTGCACCGCGGTCCGATCTCGCCGCCGCCGGGGAGCAGGTCGAGGCCCGCGCTGGCCGCGTCGTCGGCGATCTCCGAAGGCAGTTCGCCGTCGAGCAACGCCGCCGCGTGGCCGAGCCGGGCGGAGATCGCCGTGAGCACCCGGTCCCATTCCTCATCGGTGAACCGGCGCACCCGGACCCGGACCGTGTACGGTTCGGTCTTCCTGCCCTGCACCTGGGCCGTCGCCTCGCCAGGCAAAAGGGTCAGCGACCCGACCGTGCCGCTGCGCGCGTAGTCCCGGCCGCGCGGCAGCCGGTTCGGGTCCAGCCGCGCCCGCTGTTCCAGCGCCTCCACCCAGGCCCGGCCCCACCAGGTGCGCCCGAACTCGGTGTCCCCGGTCACGACGCGGCCCGCAGGCTGACGAGCTCGGCAAGCTCGTTGTCCGACAGTTCGGCGAGCCAGCGCTCGCCCGAGCCAACGACAGCGTCGGCGAGATCGCGCTTGCGCTCCAGCAGGGCCGCGATGCGATCCTCGAGCGTTCCCTCGGCGATCAGCCGGTGCACCTGAACCGGGCGGTCCTGGCCGATCCGGTACGCCCGGTCGGTGGCCTGATCCTCCACCGCAGGGTTCCACCAGCGGTCGTAGTGCAGCACGTGCGTCGCCCTGGTGAGCGTCAGCCCTGTGCCGCCCGCCTTCAGCGACAGCAAGAACACCGGCACGCTCCCGGCCTGGAATTCCGCCACCATCTCCTCCCGCCGCCGCACCGGGACCCCGCCGTGCAGGAACAGCGAGCGGATCCCGCGCGCGTCGAGGTGCTGCTGCAGCAAGGTAGCCATCTGGGTGTACTGGGAGAAGACGAGCATCGACTCGCCGCCTGCCAGGATCAGGTCGGTCAGCTCGTCGAACGCCGCCAGCTTCCCCGAACGCCCCGCCAGTGGCCCCGGCTGCTTCAGATACTGCGCCGGGTGGTTGCAGATCTGCTTCAGCCCGGTCAGCAGCTTGAACACCAGCCCCGCCCGCTCGATCCCCTCGGAGGTGGCGATCGTCTGCATCGTCTCGCGGACCATCGCCTCGTACAGCGTCACCTGTTCGGCGGTCAGCGGCACTAGCTGGTCGGTCTCGGTCTTGCGGGGCAGTTCGGGCGCGATCCCCGGGTCGGTCTTCCGCCGCCGCAGCAGGAACGGCCGGATCAGTGCGGCGAACCGCCTGGTCGTGTCGGGGTCGCGGTAGATCTCGATCGGCGCCGCGATCCGGCGGGTGAACGCCTCTAGCTGCCCGAGCAGGCCTGGCGTGGTCCAGTCCAGGATCGCCCACAGTTCCGACAGCCGGTTCTCCACCGGCGTCCCGGTCAGCGCGACCCTCGCCGGAGCCCGTAGCGCCCGAAGCGAGCGCGCAGTCCGCGCCAGCGGGTTCTTCGCGTGCTGCGCCTCATCCGCGACGATCAGGCCCCAGCCGGTCTCGGCGAGCCGTGCGCTGTCACGCCGCACCACGCCGTAGGTGACAAGGACGACCTCGTCGACGGCCAGGTCGCCGAGGTGCCGTACGACGCCGTGGAAGCGGCGGACCGGGATCTCCGGGGCGAACCGCCGGATCTCACGCTCCCAGGTGCCGAGCAGCGACGCCGGACACACCACGAGCGTGGGCCCGGCCTTCAGGTCCCGTCGGTGCAGGTGCAGCGCGATGATCTGGATCGTCTTGCCAAGCCCCATGTCGTCGGCGAGGCAGCCGCCGAGCCCGGAATCGCACATCCCCGCTAGCCAGGCCAGGCCCCGCTGCTGGTACGGCCGCAGCGCCGCCTGCAGGCCCGCCGGTGTTTCGACCGGATTGGGCGCCGACCCCAGGCTGGCGACCCGCGCCGCCAGGTCGGCCAGCGGCCCTTGGGCGGTGATCTCGACGGTCTCGCCGTCGATCTCCGCCGCCCCCGCGAGCAGCGCGCCGAGCGCCTCGGTCGTGCGCATCCGGGCCCGCGGCGGCCGGCGCAGCCGGTCGAGCAGGGCCGGGTCGAGGAGCACCCAGCGGCCCCGCAGCCTGATCAGCGGGCGCTTGGCCTCGGCCAGGACGGCGATTTCGTCGGCATCGAGCAGCGCCCCGTCCAGGGTGAGCTGCCAGTGGAATTCAAGCAGGGCGTCGAGCCCGAGCCCGGATTCGGTCAGTCGCTCAGGGGCCGGCGTGACCGCGGCGCGTAGCTTGAGGCCGTCGTCGGCCAGGCTGGCGGGCCACAGCACCTCGATGCCGATCCCGGCCAGTTCCTCGGCTGCCGGGCCGAGCAGGCTGCTGAGCGCGTCATCGTCTAGCGCCATCGCCGACGGACTGGCCTGCTCAAGCACCTGCGCCAGTGGCGGCCACACCGAGGCCCCGCGCCGCAGCGCGAGCAGCAGGTCCGTCTCCGCCTGCGGGCCGAACCTGGCCAGCACGGTCTCGGGCTGGCTCCACAGCGCGGCCGCATCGACGATCAGGCTCGGGTCGGCAGTGCTGCGCAACTGCAGCACCAGCCGGAACGCGGGTCCCGCCTCCTCCACGTCCTCAACATCCTCAAAGCCCACGACGGCCGGAAGGTCGTCCACGGGATCGAGCTCGAAGAACTCCGCCTCGCCGCCGAATGCCTCCGCCGCCTGCCCCGGCCCCGGCCGCGGCGGGACCGCCTCGATCCGCAGGCCCAGGCGCGCCCCTGCCGACAATCCGTCCGTAGTATCCGCCAGCCAGTCGGCGAGATCGCCGACCTCGGTGGCTTCGACGGCGGCGAACGCCGTGGCGGCGGTGGTCCTGGCAGCCGCCGGCGACCGGACGATCGTGTCGGCGATCGCGTCCCACAGGTCGCGTACCAGGGACTCTGGGGAGCGCAGCCGCATCGGGCGCGAGCCGGGGACGGCGATCGCGTGCGCGGCGGGCGGGAAGGCGGCGGCCAGCTCGCGCAGCCAGCTGAGATCGGACGGGTCGAGCGGCCCGGCCCGCCAGACGTCGGTGTCGCCAGGTCCGACCGTCGGCAGCAGCCGACCGCGCGCGATCAGGCCCACCCCGGCGGCGGCGGCCGCGGCCCAGACCCGAACGCTGCGCCGCATCCCCAGCGCGTTCTCCGCGCTCAGCAGCAGCGGGAGCGCCTCGGCCAACGGGATGAGCTCGGCCGACACCATGCGCTTACGGATCCCGTAGGTGCCGGCCGGGAACACCAGCTCAACCTTCGCGTTGCCCGGAACGGGATTGCCGGGTCCCCTTCCCCACGCGGCGAACACCCCCCGCCGGGGAACCTCGTTCGGCACGAAGACAAGCTCGGCGTCAAGCACGAAACCGCACGATACCGGCTCCGCGCCGGGATACGCCGGGATACGCCGGGACACGCCGGGACTTCCCGGCGTGTCCTGTCTGATCGCCTGATCGCGACCGGGCCTAGCCAGCTGAATTCACGGTTTCCTGCCCACGCCGACGTAGGCGGGGAGTTCGCGGTCTGGTGTCTCGGGCAGCGGACGCCAGCGGTTGGCGGTGGTGACGCCCGGCTCGACCAGTTCAAGGCCCGCGAAGAACCGCTCCACTTCGGGCCGGCTGCGGAAGGTGAGGGTGACGCCGGGGCTGCCCGCGGCCAGGTGGACGGCAGCGGCAGCCTGACGCTCGGCGTCGATGTCACTGGCCGGGATGGAGATCGCCAGATAGCTGCCTGAGGGGACTGCCTGC
>JASHPP010000774.1 GCA_030038035.1 Trebonia sp. | reverse complement strand
CGGGGTGGGCAAGTCCCACCTGGCGGCCGCGCTGGGACACCAGGCCTGCCGCCGCGGCTACGACGTCGCCTTCACCACCTGCTCCCGGCTGCTGGCCCACCTGGCCGGCGGGCACGCCGACCGCAGCTTCGAGGCGCGCGTCCGCAAGCTCGCCAGGACCGCCGTGCTGATCTGCGACGACTTCGCGATGAGAGAGTTCACCGCCGCCCAGGCCGACGACCTGTATGAGCTGCTGACCGAGCGGATCGGCCGCCCCGGCCGGTCACTGATCCTGACTTCCAACAGGTCACCGGCCGACTGGTACCCGCTGTTCCCCAACGCGGTCGTCGGCGAGTCCATCCTGGACCGGGTCCTCAACACCAGCCACCAGCTGCTGCTGGACGGCAAGAGCTACCGTCCCCGGCGCCGCCCCGGCCAGCACAAGCCCGGCCCCGCCGGCCCGCGACCGCCCTGACCAGCAAGGAGGCGGCTGCG
Source organism: Trebonia sp. (assembly GCA_030038035.1). The sequence goes on along the minus strand of JASHPP010000774.1, from coordinate 6,749 downwards.
CCGCCGCTCAGCCCTAGCAAACAGCTGCCGCGCCCGGGCCGGGGGACGCACCGCGCACAGGGTACGGGGCCGCCCCCCCGGCCTCAAGGCTGCTGGCGCATCGCCTGCGGCGACGGCCCTGCGGGCCGGCCCTGACCCCGGGGACCCCTGCGGCCCCTGGCGGCAGGGAAAGCGGGCAGGCCCCAGGCCTGCCCCAGACCCAAGCGCGCGGCGCGTCCGATGCCCCCGGGCACCACGCCACCAGTGGCCCGCCACATTGACGACAGGAGGACGGCAACCGCACTATCAACACCAAGGACCAGGTGCGGAATTACGTGACCGCCACCCTAGGGAATTACCTGATCGTCCGCACCGAGCCTGACCAGAAGTACCGGGACCATGTGACCAACAGCCTCAACCGCAGTCCGTGGGCACGGGTGATCAAGGTGCCGGACTTTACCGACAACGGCGTCTGCCTGATCCACACCAGAGAGCCCAAGGCTGTCAGGCTTGTGCGCGCAAGTACGCGCCGCTCGTCCCCCGTGCTGGCCGACCTCGTAGCTCGCCCGGACACGCCCCTGTCGCCCGCGGTGAAGGCACGTATCCTCAGCCACCTGTGTGCCGCCCAGGGGCGGTTCGCCGCCCTCACCCGGCCACTGGCATGACCGCCCCTTTCCCGCGAGAGCACCGCCAAGCACGCGTGACGGCCACGGGTGCGGCGTGCAGCTCATGCGAGGCCTGGCCCAGCATGTAACCGCTGTCCCCCCGCTCATCAGGCCCGCGGTTTAGGCACGTCAGGCTATGCTTGTAAAGGGCGACGATGCGGCGGAGTAGTCCGTACGTACCCGCAGTCGTTCCGCCACCCGCCCAGTGTGGGAGATCAGCGCTCGCGGGGATAGCCCTATGGGGGCGAACCGAACCTGCTACGGCGCTAGAACGTGATATCACCGTGGATCTCGTGTGCCTGGACAACAGGGCCGCTCACCGTACCGCTAATGCTGTTCACATTTGTCTGGCTCGGGAATTCCCTGGAAGCAGCGGCGAACCAATCCCGCAGCTGCCCTGCGAAAACGGCATCCGCGCGTGAGCGGGCTTCTATAATACTGGCCAGCGTGCTTGCCAATTCTTTGTCGCCCGGGTTATCAGTTGCGGCCCGCATGACGGACGCGAGTTGTGGATCTCGTCGACGTCCCCGTCCAAGGAGGTGGGTCAGAGACTCCCACAGTTGGCTGCCTGCTCCCTCCGTCATGCCGTCGAGTACGCGAGATAGAACCGGCATGAGCTGGACTGCCGTGATCACATCCATGTCGATTATCCTTGGCTGGCTGGCTGGCCGCCCTTTGTCCCGTAGGGCGCTGAGCGGGAGAACAAATATATCCCAGTATGGCGGCTGGACCCCCTCGATAGGCCCCTTTCGCCCGACTCTCGTCCAGCCCATGTGCTCATAGATGTGATGAGTCTCGGTAGCTGCTGGCTGCACCGACAGCACCGCCCGTTCTTCAGGCCTGCGGCCGAGGAGCAGGTTGTGCAACTTCCGCCCCACGCCGGTTCCGCGAAAACGGGCACTAACCGCAAAGTCCACGAGGGTGAACGTGCGGCCTTCCCACTCCCTCGTGAAGTCTGCGGGCAGTGGCTCAGGAAACCCTGACCACCAGCCGTGAGTTACTGGCAGCCTGTGCCCGTACGCAAATCCCACGACCTCACAGCCGTCGAAGGCCACAGTCACCTCGAATGTAGACAGGCTCATCATTTGATCCATCGTCTCGCTGTGCTCTTGCGAGTCGCTGGGATTCCAAGCAAATGGGGAAGAAGAGAATACTGCGTCGTACAAATCACATATCTGCTCTTTGACCTGGCGAGCCAGGGAGCAATCTCCGCGCTGTATGACTATCGGCACTGGCCGCTCCTTTTCAGGGACTCTGCTGGGTAATCCCCGCCAGCTGCGCCCGTATTTCGTCGACACGAGGGTCGCCTAGGGACTCGAAGATGTCCAGTGCGCTAGTGAGGAAGTCCCGTGCCCGAGGTATGTCGCCCTGCAGTCGGAAAACGTTTCCGAGGTGGCTGAACCCGGTTGCCTCGCTTCTGCGATCGCCGAAGTCATGGAATATCCCAATGGATTCTTCGAACTGGCGTGCCGCAAGGTCGAGCCGCTGCATGTCTACGTAGATTTCCCCTAGCGGCAGCAGGCCCCAGGCGAGACTCCACCGGTCTCCGATGTCCCGGAAAATGCCAACGGCAGATTCGCCGTTATCGGCTGCGCGCGGGAGGTTACCAAGGCCCCTGTAAGTCCTACCGAGACTGAGTAGTGACATGCCAACCCCCCGGCGGTTCTGGCTGGCTTCGAAGATCTGGAGCGCCCGCTCGAAATAGGGTATTGCTATGTCGTAGTTCCCTTGCTCCTCGTGGATCAGTCCCGAGCCCCGGGTCGAGAATCCTTCAACCCATGGATCACCCACTGAATTGGCGATTCTGGCGCCGCGCTCATAGTGCTCGAGAGCCTCATCGTATTCACCGAAGCGCCAGCAGGCGTCGCCCAGGCATCGGCTTGCTGACGCCTCGCCGAGGGCATCATTTATAGTCTGTGCCGCCACGAGTGCCTCTGCATGTATCTCCTTCCACTCACGCCAGTACGACCGAAGCTCAAAAAACCCATCCGATACGACGGGCAGCCGCCATGCGATGTCATATTGACCAAGATCCATGGCCTGCTGGAGGCCGGCCATTATGTTGAGCCGTTCCAGCTCGTACCAGTCCATTGCACTCTCGACAGTGCCGAATTCTGGCAAGTTATACCCTTCTGCAGAGATGAGGTCGAGCTGCTGGGAGTTCGGAAGTATGACGCGTCGTGCCGCGTCGGCAGCGAGAAGATACCAGTTCAGCGCGCGCCTTACGCCCAGCGTTCGCGCTCTTGTCTGATCTTCGCGGAAAGCGCGCTCGGCAGAATATGCGCGCAGCAGGTCATGCGTCCTATATCGCTGCGGAGCAATCTCTTGGACTAGGTGAACCTTGGCCAGCTCCAGCAGCTGATCACCGACGACGGCTGCGGGAAGATTGACTAGCGCCGACAGAGCGGCACTGCTGAATTCAGTGCCGGCGTGCAGCCCTATGGCACGGAACGTCCTCTGCTGCTCGGCAGACAATGCGCGGTAGGACCATGAGAAGACCGCGCGGACGTTATTAAGTTCGTCTTCGGCCGCGAGAGCGTCGAGTCGCGCCTGCTCGCTGACCAGTTCACCAGCCAGTTCCGCAAGTGACGAGTACGGACGGCTTGCAGCACGCTCAGCGACCACCCGGAGAGCCAGCGGAAGGTAGCTGCACAGCTCGGCGATACGCCTGGCAGCCTCACCTTCACGATCAATGCGGTCATCGCCGATAACCTCGGCGAGAAGCCTTAGAGCGTCTTCTGGAGTCAGCACATCGAGTGTCACACGTGTCGCTCCCTCTCGGGCCACCAGGCTGGACAGGCTGCCGCGAGTTGTTATGACGACAAAGCAACGCCGCGATCCGGGGAGCAGGCGCCTGACTTGCCGCACGGAAGAGACGTTATCTATTACAATCAGCAAACGCTTATCGCTGACTACCGATCGGTACAGCGTCGCACGCTCGTCTATGTCGATTGGGATCAATTCTGGTGCTACGCCGAGCGAGCGCAGGAATTTGTCCAGCGCTTGTTCCTCAAGGAGGGGGGAAGAGGTCCCGTACCCGCGCATGTCGATGTAGAGATCCCCGTCGGGAAACCTCCCCCGGACCTGATGGGCCCAGTGCACAGCGAGTGCCGTCTTCCCGACTCCTGGGGCTCCGGCAATGGCGGTGACCACGACTGTGGGTGGCGCGCTCTCCGACTCCCCCCCCGACGCGTCATCGAGAAGCCTGTCAAGCTGCGCGAGGATGGACTCCCTGTTTATAAACGTGGTAGTCCCACTCGGCAGCTGTCGGGGAACGGGAAAACCAGCGGGCTTTGGGGTATGCAAATGAACGCCGCCGTGAACGGTGCCTGCCTGGACGACGGCCCCGCCGTCTCCTGAAAAATCGATATCTATCTGCTGGTCTCTGGAATCTTCCAAGCTTGCCACGCCTGCCCTAGGCAATCAATACGCATGGTCGTTAATGCAGTCAAGCGACAGCTCCCGTAGATCCATAACGTGGCTCCCGGGAGCTGCCGCAATTCGGCACCAGGCAAATCCTATTTTCTTGTCATCAACCCACTATGTCCGATTCCGACTGTAATATTCGTGGAACGGAACCGATAGTGCGACGGCCGCATCACGCCAGTAATTAGCTTGAAGGACCTTATCAGGTTCGTCAACGATCTCTGCGGCAGCGAAGGAACCATCATCACCGTAATGCATGGCGACGAGCAGCGAGGAGTCGAAGAGCCAGTAGTCGTAATGAGGTATCTCCGAGGGCCATTGCCCAGCCTGTGCTGGAATGATGCGGACATCCTCGCCGGCGGCCACCGTATGGTCGTAAGACCACCCGAACTCATACCGGATGTAATCTGACAGGGGCTCCTCTACGACGTGCACCCGGTGCATGCGCTTGCCTGCCAATATGGCCTTGCGGACAGTGCCCTCTATCCACCCGGTAATTCCCCGTGACTCGCCCTGAGCCTCTCCAGCGAGAAAGCGGCTGTACTCGTCTTTTTCGTATGAGACGTCGTAGCGCTGGAGAGTCTCAAGGCGGTAGCTGGTGTACCTGAAATCGAGGAAGATCCGGTTGAACTCATCATCTTCCAGCGACGTGAAGACTTTGCCCACCGCAGTTATCCTCAGCCGGCCTGGCTACGGTAGCGCTCGATGGCCCCGATAAGGACGTCGGGCGAAATGCGGACGGCGGTCTCGCCCGGAAGGACGTTCTCAAGCTGCTCAAACGACGATCCGTCAAGTACCGCTCCCTGGACTACGAGATCCCCCGTGTCCGTCGCGTACACGGACGGGCAGCCGTTGCCGCCTGAGCCCTGATCCTTGTACAGCATCGTAAGCTTCATCTTTTTCCCCCCTTTCTCAGCTCAGCTCAGCTCAATCCTGTATGGCGAACGAGATTCGGTCAAGAGCTGGACGGGCATTTGCTCTCCAGGGAACTGGCTCGTTGCGGACCGGTGGTGCTAGCCGAGGTAGACGTTACCAGAGTTATTACCTACGGGGTCCTACGGGGTCGCGCATCATGCCTGCAACGGTCCAGCATTCCAGTCGTAGATCGTGGTTCGGGCCGGCGGGTAAGCTGGCGCTGCCGGGGTGCCGAAATCGGGCTCGCCGCTGACCGTCGGCTGCGTAGCCCGGGAGCGGTGCCTTTCCGGCCCTTACGCGGGTCCCTGCCGGTGCGTGCCGATCTTCCCGGGTTCCGCGGGGCGGGCGGTGATGGTGATGTCGGCGCGCCAGAGCTTGCTGTCGGCCAGCCGCCGCAGGTACACCGGGTCGGCGCCCGGCTACCAGTCCAGCTCGCCGCCCAGCGCCACGTCCCGAACCCGGCGGAGGGTGCACCAGGACGGGGCAGGGCGCCAGGACGACTGTATTCCCGTCACGCAGGCGGACGACTTCGGCCATGGCTTTCTCCTCATTTCGCTAGATCTCTTTAGCAGGCGCGGGAACCGGTGCCTGCTCCGGCCAGGGCGTGCCTCGCGCCACCCGTGCCGGGGTGCGGGGCGGTCCGGGTCGCGGTTGTCGGGCGGCAGCCTGGCGATCTGGTCTCCCAGCCCGCCGCGCAGTGCCCTGGCTGTGTCCTTGCCTGTACCGAGCCGTGCCGGGAACTCCCAGTTCTCGACGGCTTGGATGGCCTCGTTGACGCCTGCGGTGGGGACCAGGCAACTGTGGGCGGGTGAGGTGCGGATGACCCGGCCGGGCTGGTCTGGCTGCGCGGGTCCGCCGTTCACCGGCGCGGCCCCGGGAACGTTGGCCGTTGGCGGGCGGCGGGCTGTGCTGTCGGCTGCGGTGGGCGGCTGGCCCGGCTGCGCCTGTCAGCCAGGGCTGCCGGTGCCATTTCCGGCTGCCCGGATGATGGCGGCGAACCGTTCCTGGGCGTCCAGGAACTGGGCGAGGATGCGGGCTTTGACGTGGGGTGCCAGGGGGGTGTCGGGGCGTGCGATGAGGTCGGTCAGGGCGGGGACGAGCGGGGCGTACTTGCCGGCGAGCTTGACGGCTTTGGGGCCGCGGGTATGGATGATCCCGACTCCGTTGTCGGTGAAGTCGCTGGCTTTGATGATCCTGGCCCAGGGGCTGGCGGTCAGGCTGGCGATGACGTGCTCCCGGTACTGCTGGTGGCGGTCGGTTCCGGGCGGGTACTCGGGGTTGGTGACGTCCAGGACCAGCCCGGCGACCCGCGCGCCGAAGCTGTCGCGCAAGACGGCGGCCGCGCCGTCGCGCCCGCCGGGGGACAGGGCACCGGCGTGGTCTTCGACCGCGTCGTGCAGCAGCGCGGCGCTGATGATTTCGGGGTCGTCGACACCGTAGTGGCACTGGATCCGCAGCGCGACGCGCAGCAGGTGGTTGACGTACGGTTCGCGCTGCCGGCGGTCGCCGGCGTGCAGCCGCCCGGCCAGTTCAAGTGACCGGGCCGCCTGGTCCCGTCCGGCGGGGTCGGGGAGGCGGGCGATCTCGGCGGCGAACCGGGCCCGCAGCCCTTCCTCGCCGTAGTCGTAGGTGATCGCGTGCAGCGGCATGACCAGGACCTGCTGCCGGTCCAGGTCATCCAGCGGCTGCCCGTCGGCCGGCTCCGGCCCTGCCGCCGGGGCGCCGGCCCCGGCCAGGCGGCGCCGGTCGCGGCTGGCCGCGTGC
>JASHPP010000110.1 GCA_030038035.1 Trebonia sp. | reverse complement strand
TCTCCCCGTTTGCCGGGGGTCATGTGGGTGCAGGCTACGCCGATGCGGTGCCGACGACCGCGGCGTGGTTGTGCAGGTTTGCCATGTCGGCGGCGATCCGGCCGGAATGCCAGCCCTCCGCGTCGGTCGCCCGGACCGCGCGGCTTCTGGTCAGCGTGTCGCCGAACATCGCGTCCACCGCGTCATCGACGGCCCGTCGGCGTGCCGCCAGGAACGGCACCAGGTCCGTGCCGCCGGCACTGCCTGTCGCCTGCTGCGCCGCGGCCTGCTGCGCCGCGGCCTGCTGCGCCGCGGCCTGCTGCTCCGCGTGACCGGTGGCCTCGGACAGCCGCTCGCCGATGCGGATCGCGTAGGACACCAGGAACGACTGGCGGAACGCCCGGGTCCTGGACCGCCCGTAGGCATCGCGCTTCGCCCCGGCCCGCAGCATCGCGCTGTTCGCCTGGACGAGCAGCGAGGTGAACAGCAGCTCGACCGCGTCCAGGTCTGCCGGGAAGCCGATGACCGTGACCAGGCCCAGTTCCCTGGACCAGACGGTGCGGCAGCGGTTGGCCTGCGCGACGGTCTGCAGCAGCGATGCCTTCGGCGCCTCGTAGGGGTTGTCGACGGCGATCCGCCGCCCGCCCGGTTCCTCCTTCCGTCCGGTCTCGGCGGCGAGCAGCGCGTGGTCGATGCTGTACTTGGCCATCAGCTCCTGCGCGCGAGCCGACAGGGCCTCGGCTTCCTCGGCGAACTCGGTCGATTCCGCCTTGGCGAGCAGCGCGCGGATCTTGCCGAGCAGCCGTTCGTCGGCGGGCTCGGCACGCATTTGCGCGGTCGGCCGGGCGGTTCCGGGCAGCGGAAGCAGCCGTTCCAGGGCCGCGAGATGCTGGAGCGCGTGCAGCGTTTCGATCCCGTCGGCGATCACGCCCCGCAGGCCGGCATATGCCAGACCTAGCGCACGCCAGGCACCCAGGTACTCGGCGTCGGTCCCCCACCAGATCCCGTTTCCCGCTTCGCCGATCCCGAACGCGGCGGCCTCGGACGCGGTGGCTCCGAGCGAGGTGGCACTAAGCGCGGCCACCTGGGCAGCCCAGCGGGGATCCACGGTGGCGGCGGCATAGCCGTGCATTTCGGCCGCGATCATGTCCGCGGTGATCGATGCGTGCATGCCGGAAAGCTGCCGGCCGACGTGCCTGGCCAGCTCGGCCGGCTGCCAGCCGTGCCGCCAGGCGGCCGTCACCGACAATCGCAGGAGTTCAACGAGGCTTCGGCTGACCGTCCGCGTCCAGCCCGGCGTCCGCTCATTCGCGAGCTGTTGAAGACGGGCGCCGTAGGCATTCTGGTCGCCGTCGCAGACCGCGAGTGCTGCCTCCGCGATCAGGGAGGCCACCAGGTCTTTCTCCGCGGGAGCGCGGCCTGGTCCAGGCTGGTATCCCGGCCCCGGACCGGCAGACGAGGCAGCCCGCGTGGCGCGCTGCCGCTGGCGCTCCTTATCCTTCTTCAGCCGCCGCTGCCTGCTGGCCTTCCCCACGCCGCGAACCCCTCTCCGCTACGAAACCCGCTTCCGATCCGGCGCTGATTCTGCCACCCGCTGCCGACATTCCGCGGCCTCGTGCAAGCCGCCACGGCCTAACCCTGGCCGGTGGCGCACTTCACGCGAGTCGGGGCAGGCCTGCCTTGTCGAAGCGCTCTTGGAGGCTGGGCTTGCGCTGGTGCTGTTGGCGCAGCGCGAGGAAGCGGCGCGCTCAGCTCCTTGAGCCCGGCTGGCACCGGCGGCTCGGTGTCCTCGTCGTCCACGTCGTCGGACTGGACGGACAGCAGCCAGCCCAGGTCAGCGCGCTGCTTGTCGGTCGGCGACCGGTCGAGCGCGAGGAACTCGTAGTACTGATACTCGCTCATGCCTGCGCTCTCCTACCCTGCCCAGCGGCGCTACGCCGCGATCCCTTCGGAAGCGTAGGGGAACCCACTATGGAAGGTCGCTGGAATGTCGATGCGCCGAGAAGACGCAGGCTGCCGATGTTCCAGCGCCTGCACCCGCGACCGACGGATATTGCCCACGTCGGGGTGGCGCTGGCGACGGGGAGGTCTGGGAGGCTCGGCGGCTAGGCCCTGGCCAGCCGCGCCACACCGGTGAAAGTGCGGCCGAGTTGACATTGCTACTATTCATCTTTTAAGTTAATTACTGCTAGCTAAGCTCAGATAGCAGTAGCTCACCTATTAAGTGAGTTATCGCTACTATGATCTGGGAAGGAGGAAGTCATGACGCGTCAACTGGAGCTTGTCAACACCCTCACGGCAGCGGGACAAGACACCTTCACGTTCGAGGAGGCCAGAGAGGTGCTTGGCGTGTCCGCGCCTGCCACTGCGAACACGCTGCGGAGGCTAAGTCGAAACGGCCTTGTCGACCGGCTGTCCAGAGGCCACTACGCCATCCGCCCTCTCGGTTCTCTCGGTACCTCAATGGCGACTGATGACTTGGGACTAGCGGTGGCAGCGGCGTTCGAGAATCGCCAGCATCGGATTGGCTATCTGAGCGCCCTCAGTGAGCTGGGGCTGCTTACGCACCCCCTGCGTACCGTCTTCGTGGCGTGCACGAGCCAAGTGCGCATCAAGACCATAGGCCGTCGTAAGCTGCACGCTGTCATCGAACGGGCGGAGACCATTCACTTGGGGGCCGAGCGGGCTGGACCTTCCTGGCGTTCGGGTCTAGAGCGGGCTTTGTTCGACTGCGCGTTGCGCGTCGACCTGGCAGGGGGGACGGAGCGGCTTGGCGAAGCCATCGCAACCGGTGGTGCAGACGCTGACCCAGCGGTGGTGCTTCAGGTTGCCGCCGCCTTCGGCCCGCGAGGTCTGGCAGCGCTCCGTCGGCTCGCATCGCTAGCGCATGTGCTGGAGTTGCCGCTCCCACTGAAACCACGACTCGACCCTCATCAGCCGGTCATCCGCCTAGATCCAGGAGACGATCAAGTCGAGTGGACCGATCAGGTGTTCCGGGTCGCGTGGAACGTGACTGCGGACGAGCTACGCGCTGTGGTCGGACAGTAGCCATGCTGACCGGGCACGCGATCACCCGGCGAGCGGACGTCGACGGGGTTGATGCCCTGGTTGCCGAGCGCGATTACGTCCTAGCGCATATCGTCGCTCAGCTTCATCATGCGGTTCCCGCGGACGGAGGACGCCTGGCGTTCAAGGGTGGAACCGCGCTCCGGTTCATCCATGTCAGCGACTACCGCTACTCGGCAGACCTGGACTTCTCGGTCATCGATGGGGGCACTGAACCCGCAGTCGCCGCACTCGGCGATGCACTAGGGTCGGCGAGAACCCACGCCGGGCTTCCGCACCTTGAACTCACAGCCTCGGCCGGAAGGCAGTGCCAGTAGCCCTGCGACCGAGCGGCTGGCAACTCATAACCCTGGCCGACGGAGCACTTCACGCGAGACGAGGCAGGCCCGCCTTGTCGAAGCGTTCTTGTTGGTCGTGGTGCCGCCGGTGCTTACGGCGCTGATGTGACCTTAATGGTCCAGTTGCCTGTGGCCTGGACGTTGAAACTCTCGACACCCGACGCCCCTGTGACTTCTGTGCTCCCGGACCCGTACGTTGCGATGACGTTGGGTAGGGACAGTGCGATAGCGGCCGTGTCGGTGTCGCTGATGATGAAGTTGTCACCGCCGGGAGCGCCGTCGGCGTCGTTGCCCGAAAAGGTCCACGCGACGATGTAATCGCCGCTGGACGGCGCGTTGAACGCCGGAGTCACCTGGTTGCCGGTGCCGGACCAGGAGCCTATCTCGGTGCCGGCTGGAGGTGGTGGCGCGGACACGGTCTGGGTCACGGTGGGACCGGCCACCTGGACCGTAGCGGTTATGGTCGGGCCAGGGATGGTGCGGCTTACCGTGCTGGTCCTGCTGCATGCTCCGAGACAGATGGCTAGGCCGACGCCAACGATCCCGGTCGCGGCGTAGGTCAGAGGCTTTACGCCAATTCGCTGCTTCTTCGGCTTTGGCGCGTTCGTAGCAGATGTCACTGTCCTCGCCCCCCGTTCTTGCCCGGTCTCCCAACCGGGCAATAGCTCCCCATTTTGCGATACCGCACACTGTGCCCGCTCGTGCACGCTGGTATGCCAGTGGCGGACGGTTCGCGCCATGCTCCGCTGCGAGGGTTGTCGGTTCTCGTGGCTCCGCGTCCGCTTCGGTGGCAGCTCTGAGGGTCGGCCGAGTTCGTCAAGCTCGATGCTGGTCAATGCGAAGCGATCGCCTCTCAAAGCCGTTTCCAGCCCGTAGTGCTCAGCCAGGTCGCGTTGTGTCGCAGTCGTCGGTCTCAGGGCGGACATTGCGCAGCCTTCGGCTGCGCGGAGATCCTGCGGTTCGCTGTCCAGCGACGAGCCGCAAGTGCCACAGTCACGGTCGTCGCGGTGGCAGGTTGCCGGTCTGCGGTTGCTGTCGCCGCAGTGCGGGACAGGACGAGTTTGGTGATGGCGGGGAAGGCCAGGGCGGCGACGGCCGAGCGCGCGCGGGAACAGTTGGGAACCGAGTTCTTCGTCCGGTCGCCGAGCAGGTGCCGGAAGTACGCCAGCGGGTGGAGCCGGGTACCGGTGCTGTCGGCGATCTGCTGCCAGGTAAGCAGCTCGTCACCCATTCCCCTCATCAGCACCCCTTTCCCCCGGAGCGCAGTATGCGGCACCGCTCTGGCGTTTCCGCGGAAGCGGATCGTGAACTGTTTCACAACCCGCGCGCAGCCGTCCGGGATGTACGCCGCAACGACCTAGAGACTCAGGTGGATGCGGAGTGCCTGGTCGAGTTCGGCCATGAGGCCTGCGGGCAACTGGCCGATGTGCTTGCCGATGCGCTCGACGGCAACCGATCGGACTTGCTCGGCGTGCGCTTTGGAGTCATGACGCAGGCCGGTGAGGTCGGCCGGCAGCAGGACCTGGAACGGATAGATCCGCTCAGTGCTTGAGGTAACTGGCACGACCGTGACTACCCCGCGGCCAAGGCGGGTCGCGGTGCCGTTAGCGGCGTCGTTACTGACGATCACGGCCGGGCGGGTCTTGGTGGCTTCCTGGCCGAGGGCCGGGTCGAGGTTAACGGTGACGACTTCCCCACGGCGCACTCAGGCCCCCAGACCATCGGCAGTGACAGCTTCCCATGCCCTGGCGTCTTCGGAGTCGGTCCATGACTCCCACGCGTCCTCATATGCGCTGGCGAGCTGTGCGGTCCGCAGGAGCACGACAGCCTTGTGCAGTGCCGCGGACCGGGAAGCCATGCCCTGTTCACGGGCATAAGAGTCCAGGAACTCGACATCTTCCTCCGGAAGGCTCATACTTACTTTCATACCTTGATACTACCTTTAGTAAGATCATGGTAGCAAGGATTGACGGGCTGCTGGTGGCTGTCATACGGCAATCCTGTCGCTGGCGGTCGAGAACCGCGCTCCTTCGCCCGCTACCGTTACTCCGGTGAGCAGCGAGTACCGCAGCATGCGCGCCATGCCCCCCAGCTGCGCTGATTTTTGGCCGAGATTTTGCTAATGCGGACTTTCCACAGGAAATAGCGGTAACCACAAAAGGCGGCCTTAGCGTGCTCAGGGAAGGCAGCCAGGTAATCCACAGGCGCCCGGTGGCGGTGGAGGGTCTTATCCACAGCGGCGGTGGGATTGCGCACATAGCGATGCACAGGCTGTCGCCGGTAAGTTCTCGTCCGTCTTACCTGGCGCGGCGAGCTGGCTGGCAAGGGATCGCAGCGCCCTTGATGCGCACGTGCGTCGTTCCACTGGTGGTTTTGCGCTGGTACCGGCCCGGGGAGGGGTCTTGGATATTCGGTCAGGGCAGAAGCTGGCCTGGGAGAACAAGGTCGCGAAGGGCTTCAACACGACGGATGTGCCACTGGAGTTCTGCCTGCTGCAGGGAGAGGTGGCTGAGGCGTTCGACGCCTGGCGCAAGAATCGCGGTAGTGCGGGGGAGGAACTTGCGGACGTGGCGATCTATCTGCTCAGCCTCGCCGAGATGATAGGCGTCGACCTGCAGGGCGAAGTGGAAGCGAAGATCGTCAAGAACGCCTCCCGCGCCTACACCAGGCTGCCCAACGGGGTCCTGGTGAAGGACGGCACGGGGGCAGGAGCCTAGCCGTGGGCTGGGTTGGCGGTGATGACCGGAGTGGTACCGTCTCTCGTCGGCGTGTCCTCCGATATCCAAAGGCCTGTGGCATGTGGCATCGAAGATCCTTGAATCGGCTAGTGATTACCAGCATCCCCAGACGAGGCGGGCGGAGGTCTGGAGTTGAGCCAGGGCAAGCTGGTACGCGACAACATCCCGCAGATCATCAGGTCCAAAGGGCTAGAACCGGTAATTTATACGGCCAGTGCCGAAGAGTACGGCGTCCGGCTGAGGGACAAGCTCCGCGAAGAGGTCGAGGAGTTCCTTGCCTCGGACAACGACCCAGAGGAACTCGCCGACATCCTGGAGGTGCTTTACGCCTTGGGCGACCAGGCTGGAACGGACCGTCGGCAGATAGAGAAGCTGCGCGCGGCCAAGGCCGAGGCGCGGGGCGGTTTCGCCGCCCGCATCATCTGGTCCGGGAACCGGCCAGCCGCCACGGCTACGGGCGAGGACGGCGTGCAGGCTAATGCCTCACAGTGAGTAAGGGTCGCCAGAAGCGATCTCGT
>JASHPP010000773.1 GCA_030038035.1 Trebonia sp. | reverse complement strand
TCGCCGGCGCGCTCGTCGCGACTCCGCAACTCCAGCACGCGCTCGCCGCGCCGTCGCACGTCGCGGTGGCGGAGGCCCGGCAGCCGGCGGCGGCTCACAGGCCGGCGGCGGCGACGCTGGATTCGCTTACGGTGCGTAGCAACATCGCCGGCAGTGTGGCGAAAACGCGGCACACCGCGGCGAAGAAGGCCGCCAGGAACACCTATTACAAAGTCAGGGCGGGCGACACGCTGTCGGGCATCGCCGAGCGGTTTTACCACAATGCCGGTGACTGGGAGTGGATCTACCACGAGAACGAGAAGACGGTCTCGAATCCGAACCTGATCTATCCGGGCGAGACCCTGCTCATTCCGGCTCACGCGCCCGCGCACGACCAGGGCAGCTACACGCCGCGGCACGCCAAGACCGCCCCCCGGGTGACGCGGAGCTCACACCACGGCGGCGGCACCACCACCGATGCGGTGACCACCCAGCTGAGCGGCACGCTCGGGTGCTCGGGCCTGGAGGAGCTGTGGGAGGAGGCCGGCGGCAACCACGCCGACGCGTTCATCGCGGCCGAGATCGCGATGGCCGAGTCCGGCGGCCAGCAGTACGCGCTCAGCCCGACCGACGACTACGGCTACTGGCAGATCAACGCCACCTACTGGGGTTCGCTCGCCACGTTCGACCCGCTCGGCAACGCCCGGGCCGCGGTGCAGATCTCCGCTGACGGCACCAACTGGTCCCCGTGGACCACCTACAACACCGGCGCGTACGCCGGCCGGTGCTGACACCCCCGCGCGCCTAGAAGATCGCGGCGAGCAGGACCGCGACGATGCCGGTGATGAAGACCCCGTCGAAGGTGCCGGCGCCGCCGATCGACACCACGGGCGCGCCGAGCCGGCGGACCTTGTGCATGTTCAGCAGGTCGGCGCCGGCCAGCGTGCCGAGCGTGCCGCCGACGTACGCGAGCCCGGCCACCGCAGCCGGGTGCAGCATGATCGCGACCGCGGCGGCGAAGACGCCGGGCAGCAGCGCGGGCACCGCGATGCCCAGGCCACGCACCGGGCGGGCGACCGCGTGCGTGAGCAGCGCGACGATGACCACCGCGGCGAGCGCGAGCCAGCCGAGCCTGTCGTGCGCGATCAGGTACGCCGACAGCGCCGCAGGCACGACCGCGCCGCCGACGTTGACCGCGACGGTGATCTTGCTGCTCCTGACGACAGGGATCACGTACCGCATTCCGAACACGGTGATCATCTGCCGCAGCTGTGTCACGCTTCCCCGCAGCCGCGCCACCGGGATGTTGACCACGCTGCCGGCCAGGCTCACAAGCAGCACGAGCATGGCCTGCTCCGGGTCGATGCCGAGCCGGTCGAGGGCGTAGCTGAAGATGCCGATCTGCACGAACGCGATCAGCAGCAGCACGGCGATGAACCCCGCCGCGAGGAACGGGGCCGCCAGCGGCCAGTACACCAGCCCGCGCCCGTCCCTGTCACGCCCGTACCGCCCGCGGGCAGCCAGCCCGAACCGCGCGCGCCGCCGGCCCAGGCGGCTGGCGTACCCGTCGTATCCTGCCGCACCGAACATGGCAGTCGCCTCCCGCTGTGATAACGGCCGGCCAAATCGAGTTATGCCGTGTTTCGCGGCGAAGGCGGCGAAGGCGGCGGAAGCGAACGACGGCAGCGAACGCGGAACAGCGGCTATCCTCCCGAGCCAGCCGCGGCGCCGACCGCCTCGGAGATGCCCAGCCGGGCGAGTTCGTCGGCGCGCTCGTTGCCCGGATCGCCGTTGTGGCCTTTCACCCACTGCCAGGCGATCTGGTGCGGTGCCATCGCGGCGACGAGCCGCTGCCACAGGTCAACGTTCTTGACCGGCTGCCGGTTGGCGGTCTTCCAGCCGTTGCGCTGCCAGCCAGGCACCCACTTGGTGACCCCGTCGAGCAGGTACCTGCTGTCGGTGTACAGCCTGACCGGCACCGGCCTGGTCAGCGCCTCGAGCGCCTGGATGGCGGCCATGAGCTCCATCCGGTTGTTCGTGGTCAGCTGGTCGCCGCCGTGCAGCTCCTTCTCCGCGTTCCCGTACCGCAGCACGACGCCCCACCCGCCAGGGCCCGGGTTGCCGCTGCAGGCACCGTCGGTGTAGATCACGGCCTCGCCCATGCCGCACAGGCTATCGCCGCCGCCGCACCATGGCGGCAGGCCGGCCGGACCCGCGCCGGTACGATCGACTCCCGTGACAGCGGAACTCGTCCTTTCCTGCGGGAAGATCCGCACGCCAGCACATCCGTCCGGCTTCGTCCAGGCCGCCGCTATCGGCGGCGGCGTGATCCTCGCGCTGGGTCGCGACGACCAGATCCGCGAGCACGCCGGGCCCCGTACCCGGGTGGTGAACCTGCGCGGCCGGCTGGCGGTCCCCGCGTTCGGCGACGCGCACGTGCACCCGGTGCAGGCCGGGCTCGAAGGCCTGCGCTGCAACCTGGCCGGCCTGCGGAGCAGGCAGGCGTGCCTGGACGCGATCGCCGCCTACAGCGCGACGCTGCCGCCGGGTGCCTGGGTGCTCGGCGGCGGCTGGCCGATGTCGGGCTTCCCCTGCGGCATCCCGGCCGCCGCCGATCTCGACACGGTGACCGGCGGGCGGCCCGCGTTCCTGCCCAACAGCGATCACCACAGCGCCTGGGTGAACACCGCGGCGCTGACCGCGGCCGGGATCACCGCGCGCACGCCCGATCCCGCCGACGGGCGGATCGAGCGCGGCCCCGCCGGGGTCCCCGCCGGCGCGCTGCACGACGGCGCGATGCGGCTGGTCGCCTGCTGCGTCCCGGCGCCGGGCCCCGGCGAGCTCACCGCGGCGCTGCTGGCCGCGCAACGGCACCTGCACGAGCTTGGCATCACGAGCGTCCAGGACGCCTGCGTCGGCGAGGCCGGCGAGCTCGGCATGCCCGACGCGTTCGACACCTACCGGCGGGCCGCCGCCGACAAGCTGCTGACCTGCCGGGTCACCGGGGCGCTGTGGTGGGACCGCGCCCGCGGCCTGCGCCAGCTGCCGGACCTGCAAGCGCGCAGGGAGGCAGCCGGCGGCGGCGGCGGATTCCGCGCCACCACGGTCAAGCTGATGCTTGACGGGGTGTGCGAGACGTTCACCGCCGCGATGGGCGCCCCCTACCTGGACGGCCGCGGCCACGACCACCCGGGCGGCCACGCCGGACGCCTGTTCATCGACCAGGAGGAACTCAAGGAGGCCGCCGGGCGGCTGTCCGGCCTCGGCTTCCAGCTGCACTTCCACGCGATCGGGGACCGCGCGATCACGGTCGCGCTCGACACCCTCGCCCAGCTGCCTGCCGCGCAGCGCGAAAGCGGCAGGCACCACATCGCCCACCTGCAGTTCATCAGCCCGCCTGACCTGGGCCGGTTCGCGCGGCTCGGCGTGGTGGCCAACTTCCAGCCGCTGTGGGCCTGCGAGGACGAGCAGATGGCGGAGCTGACCGTGCCGTTCGTCGGCGCCGAGCGCGCCGCCTGGCAGTACCGGATCGGCGCGGTCCTGCGGCGCGGAGCCCGGATCGCGTTCGGCAGCGACTGGCCGGTCTCCAGCGCGGACCCACTGCAGGAGATGCACGTGGCGGTCAACCGCGTGCTCTCGGCCCGGCTCGGCGAGCCGGGCAGTCCGGAGACCACGCGACCGCTGCTGCCCGCCGAGGCGATCGGCGTGGATGCGGCCGTCGAGGCTTTCACGAAAGGCGTCGCGTACGTCAACCACGAAGACGACGTGGCCGGAGTCCTGGCGCGAGGCATGCTCGCCGACGTGGCGGTGCTCGACCAGGACCTGTACACGATCTCGCCTGGCGACATCGGCGGCACATCGGTGGCGCTGACGATCGCCGGAGGCCAGGTCGTGCACGGCGACGAGTAGGGGTCGGGCGGCCAGAGGCGGCCGGGATCGTTCGGGATAACGGGATGAGTACCGGGCGCCGACGCGCGCGTGAACACCGGTCCCCCAGCGGTGACCTGGCTGAATTAATGTGTTGTGCTAGTACGGTGATGAACTCGCTGCCATCGCCAGGTTC
>JASHPP010000772.1 GCA_030038035.1 Trebonia sp. | reverse complement strand
GTGCAGGCCATGGTCACCGACGGCTGGGAGGGAGTGCGGCATAAGGTCGCCCGGTTGTTCGGCCGCGGTCAGCCGGACGCGGCGATCGAGCGGCGGCTCGACATGACCAGGGATCAGCTCAACACGGCTACGCCGGGTGAGCTGGAGCAGGTACGGGCTGCCCTGGCGGCGCAGTGGGAGACCCGGTTCGCTGACCTGCTGGCCGACCATCCGGACGCGGAGCCGCAACTGGCCGCGCTGGTCAAGGAGATCGGGCCTGCGGTGACTGCCGCGGATCATTCCGTCGCCGCTGGCGGGAACGTGACCGCGACGGCAAGGAGCGGGGGCGTGGCCGCGAACGTGGTGCACGGTGATGTTCATACGGGCCCTACCAGGCCGGGTCCGGGGCGCAGCTAGCCGGGTCCGGGATCGCCGGTCAGTTCGGGCCGGGAGCTGCGGCCGCGGTTGGCGGCCCCGCGATCGGGACGTATGTCGAGGCACCGCGAGAGCGCGCCGCGCAGCTACCGGTGTCGCTGCCTCCGCGGCCGGGGCTGCTGGCCGGGCGGGAGGAGCTGCTGGCCGCCGTGGATGCCCGGCTGACGGGCGGGCCGGGACCGGAACCTCGGGTGGTGACGCTGTACGGCCTTGGAGGTGCCGGCAAGACGAGCGTTGCGGTGGAGTACGCCCACCGGCACCTAGCTGAGGTGGGGCTGGCATGGCAGTTCCCCGCCGAGGACCATACGCTGCTGCTGGCGGAGTTCGCCCGGCTAGCCGCTCAGCTCGGCGCACGGGAGATGGTCGATGCTCGCGATCCGGTGGCGTCGGTGCATGCGGTGCTGGCTGCATTCCCTGCGGGCTGGCTGCTGGTATTCGACAATGCCCGGGGCCAGGGCGCTGTGCGCCGGTTCTTGCCGCCCGCCGGGAAGGGCCGGGTGCTTATAACAAGCCAGAGTGCGGCGTGGCCGCACGGCCAGGCCATGGAGGTTCCGGTGCTGGACACCGTAGTCGCGGCGCGGTTCTTGATGAACCGGACCGGCGATCCGGACGAGCGGGCAGCGCTAGATCTGGCCAGGGAGCTGGGCGGGCTGCCGCTGGCGCTGGAGCAGTCCGCCGCCTATATCCAGGCCACCGGGAGCAGCCTGGGCGGGTACCTGGCGCTGTTCCGGGATCGCCGCGCGGACCTGCTGGCCCGCGGCCAGGCCGCAGGGCACCCGGCAGACGTGGCGGCCACCTTGGGGCTGGCGTTGTCCCAGCTGGAGGACGAGACCCCGGCCGCGGCGGGGCTGTTGCGGCTGCTGGCATACTTGGCACCCGAGCCGGTGCCGCTGGCCCTGCTACTCGCCGGGACGCAGGCCGCCGCCCTGATTGCCCCGGCCGTGGCGGCCGTGGTCGGCCCGTTGCTAGGCGATCTGGTTGCTGCCGGAGATGCGATCGCTGCGCTGCGCCGCTACTCCCTGGTCACCCCGGCCGGGAACGGCCTGGTGCTGGTGCACCGCCTGGTCCAGGAAGTCACCCTCGCCCGGGTATCCGCCGGCGTAGCCGCCGAGTGGAAGCAGGCCGCCGCGGCCGTGGTCGAGGCTGCGGTCCCCGCCGACACGACATTGCCCGCGGCGTGGCCGGCGTGCGCGGTGCTGCTGCCGCACGCCCGGGCCGTCCTCGACCTGACCAGTGACGGCATCAGGCGGATCGCGCAATACCTTGGATTCAGCGGCAGCCACCAGGCGGCCCGGGAGCTTTACACGCGGATCGTCGACGCTTATCGAGACAGCAAGGACTATGGACCCGAGCATCCCGACGCCCTGAACGCCCGCGCCAGTCTCGCCCGCTGGTCCGGGGAGGCGGGAGATGCGGCCGGAGCCCGCGACCAGTTCGCCGCCCTTCTGGCCATCGAAGAGCGCGTCCAGGGCCACGAACATCCCGACACCCTGGATATCCGCGCTAACCTCGCTCGCTGGACCGGGGATGCTGGAGACGACGCCAGGGCCCGCGACCAGTTCGCCGCCCTGCTGCCCATCGAAGAGCGCGTCCAGGGCCCAGAGCACCCCGACACTCTGGACACCCGCGCCAGGCTCGCCTACTACACCGGGGTGGCGGGGGATGCGGCCGGGGCCCGCGACCAGTTCGCCGCGTTGCTGCCCATCCGCGAGCGCGTGCAGGGCCCCGAGCACCCCGACACCCTGAACACCCGCGGCAACCTTGCCGGCTGGGCGGGGGCGGCGGGGGATGTGGCCGGGGCCCGCGACCAGTACACCTCGCTACTGCCCATCCGCGAGCGGGTCCAAGGCCCCGAGCACCCCAGCACCCTGAACACCCGCGCCAGCCTCGCCCGCTGGACCGGCGAGGCAGGCGATGCTGCCAGCGCCCGCGACCAGTTCGGCGCCCTGCTGCCCATCCTCCAGCGAGTCCAAGGCCCCGAGCACCCGATCACCCTGAGCGTCCGCGCCAGTCTCGCCCGCTGGACCCAAGAGGCGAAGACCCCTGATGCTGATGCGGGCTTATTCGATCGGGCACCGAAGACCTCGATGGCTGGCTCACCCGTGCTTGCTCGCCACAGTTCGGAGCGGTCCGCGCCGGTCTCTTCCCAACAGACTGGAACACCGCTACGAGCAGGAGCAGATGAACTAGTTCTGCGCACCCGACATGATCGGCTGACTGAGCGTCAAGATCACGCCGAACGGCGGCTCTTCGCGCAGCCGCGGCCATTCAACGTCACGTTCAGTGACCGGGACGGCAGCGCCCGGGCAGTTCCCCATGGCCGCCAGCGGGCAGATTTCGATGACTGTCAACACGCGGATGCATCGTGGGCAATCGGCAGGCGAAAGCAGCGCTACCGGGAGCTCCGGCGTTGTTGGGTACCTCTCCATCGGGCCGTTCATCAGCGGGGCAGAAGATCAATCCTGAGCAATGGTCGGCTGGTTAGGGTGTCGTGGAAAGCGCCGGATCCTGCTTCCAGCCAGTCGGGAGCGCGGATTGTCGCCTCGACAGATCTGCCCAGCCGCTTTTCTGCGGTGCTGAGCGCTTCATAAAGCTGATCTCGGTCCGGGTCGCCGAGAATGAGCACGTCGATGTCACTCACGGGCCGCCGACCAGCGTGCCCTTCACGTGTGGCGGCCCACGAGCCGTAGATGTACGCCCCGGAGATCCCTTCGATGTCGGTCAAGGCGTCAGCGAGTATGGCAGGAACCCCGAAGGCACGGGTGAGCACCTGGGCCAGTCCCGCGTGGTAGGGGCTGGCGGTGTTGGCACGGACCAGTCGAGTGTTTCCGACCTTCCGGGTTGTCAGCAGGCCTGCCTGTTCAGCGCGCTGGATCTCCCGGTGGACCGATGGATGCGGAGCGCCCGTCCGTAGCGCGATCTCGGTAAGGCTAAGTTCGAGGTCAGGATCGCCTAGCAGCAGCGCGAGAATCTCGCCCTGCTGCCGGGAGCGCAGGATGGGCAAGAGGGGTGGTGCAGGCTGCCTGTCCGCAAACTGATTAGTACTCTTCAGTTTGCGGATATGGGTAGGTCAGCTAGCCCTCCCTGTCGAACGGCAGTGGGACCTCGGGCGCCCGGTCGTGTGAGCGCGCGGATGGCGCGTGCGGGCAGAACGTGGCGAAGTCGCACGTGCGGCAGGCGGCGGGATTGGGGTCGAAGACACCCGAGCGGATGCCATCGACCCACTGGCCCAGCTGCTCCTCGAAGGCCGCCTGGGCGGCCGGGTCGGCCGCCACCTCGATGCGGTCGCCCTGCTCAAGGTCGTGAATGGCCAGCCGGACGGGCTCATAGCCGGTCCTGGCCATCGCGGCGGCGTACAAGCGGAGCTGATTGCGGTGCAGCGCGGGAGCGGGCCGGTTCGCGGTGGTCTTGAAGTCGACGATCTCGACCTGCCGGGACGCGCCGGGAGCGGCGCGCAGCAGCAGGTCGATGCGGCCACGGATCCGGCTGCCCTCGATCGGGACCTCGAACCGGGCCTCCGGGATGAGGGTGCGGGTCAGTTCCGTGCCGTGGCGCTGCGCGTAAGCGGTCAGCCGGCGGACCGCCGAGGCCCGCAGGTTGGCGGCCGGGATCGCCCCCGCGAATGGCAGGTACCATGCCTGCTCGATCGCCGAGGTGACGGCGCGGTCGCCGGGCGGCCCGGCGGCGGGCGCGGCGCGCGCCAGTTCGGCGATCACGTGGTGGAGAACGCGGCCGAAGCCGAGCTCTGGCGCGATCGGCGACCCGAACCCGCACAGATGCCGCAACCGGTACCGGTAGCCGCACTCGCTGTAACTGGCCAGGGTGGAGAAGTCCAGATCGAGCAGCGCCTGATCGGAACGCCGCGGGCCGGGCCGCGGGCGGGCGCCGCGGGCGGGCAGTGCCGCGCCGAGTGCGTCGCCGAGGTAACGGGTCAGGAAGCGGGACGGCTTGGCGGCCCGCGCGGCATAGCGGCCGAACCAGCTCAGCACCAGCAGCTCGCGGGCCCGGGTCAGCGCCACGTACAGCAGGCGCGCCTCGTCACTCTCGCGGCCCTCGTAACGCTCCCGGTCGAACAGGTGCACCGGCAGGTACCACTGCTGGGGCCGCCGGGTCAGCGCCGGCGGCAGCCGCCCCTCGACCAGGCTCGGCACGAATACGACCGGGAACTCCAGCCCCTTGGCCTGGTGGATGGTCATGATCTGGACCGCCTCCGCGGCGGCCGGGTCGGCCGCGGGTGTCTCCTCGGCGGCGCTCGCGGCAAAGTGCTCCAGGTAGGCGCGCAGCCGCACCAGGTACACGTCGCCGCGGCGGCTGCCCAGCACACGGGCGCCGGGCTCGGACAGGGCCGCGTCGTCGGCGGCTTCCTCGGCGTCCGCCCCGTCGTCCGCGTAGAGCGCTGCGGGCGCGGCCCGCCGGACCGCGTGGTCGAAGTCCGCGAGCATCTGCGACATGCGGCCGACCCCCAGCTCCTGGTGCTGGTCACCCGCGCGCGGCAGGCCGAGGGCGGCGATCAGCTCGTTGAAGACCGGAACGCTGTCCGCGACGCCGTCCTCGCGGACCTGCTCGCCGAGCTCCTCGATCACCTTCAGCGCAGGCTCGGGGCTGGTGCCGGTGATCTCCTCGATCGCGTCGGCGAGGTCGTCGCGGGACACGATCTCCGGCACAGGGGCGGCGCCCGGGTACCAGGTACCGCCCGCCCAGTACACGAAGATCCGGGCCAGCAGCGCCATTTCGGGGTGGACGAGCAGGGAGCTGCGGCCCACCACCGCCGCGGGGATGCCGTGGCGGCGCAGCTCCTCGGTCAGCGGGCGGGCGGACAGGCGGACCGACCGGTACAGGACCGCGATGTCGCCGGGCCGGTGGCCGTCGGCCAGCAGCGCCTGGATGCGCCCGGCGAGGCCGGCCGCCTCCTGCTCCGGATCGGCGCCGATCATGATCTCGACGCAGCCCGGGTATACCGGCTCACGCGCGGTCTGCAGCTGCTTGGGCTGGCGATCCTCGAGCTTGTCCACGAGGTGGCGGGCCAGTTCGGCGATGCCGGGACGGCAGCGCCGGTTGGTGGCCAGGGTCGTCTGGGCGGCACCGGGGTAGCGGCGGCCGAAGCCGGTCAGCAGGGCGACGTCGCCGCCCCGCCACTGGTAGATCGCCTGGTCGTCGTCGCCGACCACGCTGACGGCGGCCCCGAGTCCGGCAAGCCGCCGGACCAGCTCGTCCTGCGCGGGGTTGAGGTCCTGGAATTCGTCCACCAGGACGTGCGCCGCCGTGACCTGCGCCGCCAGGCGGCCCCCTGGGGCGAGCTCGTCCACCGCGTGGCTGATCATGAGCCGGAACGGCAGTAGCCGCATCTCGTCCAGGAGCCACTCGTAGCGGTCAAGCACCGCGGTGAACTCGGGCGCCTCGGCACGCAGCCTGCCCCGGTCGACGCGGTCGTTGTGCACGACCTCGCTGCTGCGCAGGAACGCCGTGACCGCGGGACCCGCGGCCACCTTCGCGCCGTCCCGGGCCTGCAGGCCGACGACGCCGAGCCGCCGCGCGACCCGGTGCAGCAGCACCCACTCCTGCTCGGCGGTCAGGCTCTCGGTCAGCTCATACCGGCCGCCCAGGGACTGCAGCCGCTGGAAGGCCCAGCCGTGCATGGTCCCGACGAACATCCCCTGGCTGGTAGGCGGCAGGTCCGCGAACCGGCCCGGGTCGGCTCCGGCGGCCCGGCGCTCGATCCGTTCCCGGAGTTCGGCGGCGGCCTTCTCGGTGAACGTGAACGCGATCAGGTGCTCGGGACTCACGCCCCGGGTCAGCAGCCGGACCGCCCGGTGGGCGAGGACCTCGGTCTTGCCCGATCCGGCGCAGGCCAGGATCTTCAGGTACTGGCAGTCGTGCTCGACCGCGGCCCGCTGCTCGTCGGTGAGCGCGATCATAGCGCGGCCGGGTCCAGCCGGAACCGGGCCACGAGGTCGTCGAACCCTTCCGGATCGTCGTCGCGATCGGCTCCTTGCGTCTTGGCCGCCTCGAAGATCTCGGTGGCCCGCCGGATCCAGCCCTCGAGGTAGGCACGGGGGAGCCTGGAGTCCGCGAGCTGCGCCGGGTCGGCCCAGGCCAGGTCGGTGACGTCACGGATGCCGCGGTCGTACAGCAGCCGGGCCCGGGCCCGCCGCAGCTGCGGGAAGCCCAGGGCCATCAGCGGAACCAGCGGCGGGGCCACGCCGTAGCGCAGCGCGCCGGCGGCGTCCCGCGCTGCCGCCGCCAGGTCGTCCCGGCCCAGGCTCAGGGCGGCCCGCTCGTACAGTCCGCAGGCCTGGGCCAGCCGGTCCAGCCCCTGCTCCCAGTCGCCGCGGTACCTGACCGGCAGCCTGATGGCGTTCCGTTCCGTCTCATCGAGCCATGCGGTGACGGCACTCAGCCATTTCTCCCGGTCCCTGGGATCGGCGTGGAAGTCCTCTACCGCCCACCGCGCGACCGTGCGGTAGTCGCCGGCCGCGGCGCCGTGCAGCCGGTCCGCCACCTGGTGGACGAGCAGCAGGTCGAACCCGGAGGCCGAGGCGACCCGCCCGAGCTCGGTGGCCCGCCAGCCGCCGGGCACCTTCTCTGCCAGCCCCCAGCTCAGCAGCAGCCCGAGCGCCTCCGACAGCCGGGTCCCGATGTCGAGCACCGGGCCGAACACGTGGCCGCACAGGTACAGGGCGCGGGCCCTGGCTTCGGGTGCCACAGCGGTTCCGAACAGCAGCTCGTGGACTACCAGCGCCTGGTGCTTGCAGACCTGGTTGCGGTAGTAGCGGCTGCGCGCCGGGCAGCTGCAGCTGAACTCGGTGAGCTTCAGTTGCACCTCGTACCGCTTTCCCCGGGAGTCGACGGACGCATCGACGCCTTCGGTGGTGAGCGCGTAGCCGATGAGCGCGACGCCGTCCTGGCGGGCCTTGTCGTACGCGGGCAGATCCTCCATCAGGTCGTCCTGCAGCGTGCGGTCGAAGGACACCTCGGCCCGCTGCTCATGGTGCGCGAGCGTCCGCTCGAACGCGCGGGCCACGTCGTCGCGGGTGGTCTCTCCTCGCTCGGCCACCACGGCAAGGACGAAGCGCATGAGCGTCTCGAAGCTGTCGGTCAGGTGGCTGCTGACGTGGCCGCCGCGGCCCTCCCGGACGAGGTCGACCAGCTCACCCACCTCGTTCTTGTGATCGCGCTCGATGAGCACGATCCCGGTGCCCTTGCTCACCTGGCCGGGCCTGCCCGCCCGGCCCAGCATGTTGACGATCTCACCCGCGGGCAGCAGCACCGGCCGGTAGCGGCCCCGGATCTGCTCGCGGCGGAACACATCCCGCACGATCGTCACGCCGGCCGGGAGGTTGACCCCGGCGGCGAGCGTCGGCGTGCACGTGATGACCCGCAGCTTCCTGCAGCGGAACAGGGACTCGATGTGCTGCCGGACCGGCTTGCCGAGCCCGGCGTGGTGGTAGGCGACGGACCTGTGGAGCAGCCCGAGTACCGGGTCGTCTTCGTCCTCGGGCGGTTCGGGCAATTCCGGGCTGGGCAGCTCGAGCGCGTCGGCGATCAGTTTGGCGGCGTGTTCGGCGCCCGCCCGCGAGCTGCAGAACACCAGCGCCTGATCCTCGAACCGGCGCAGGGTCTCGACCAGCACCGCGTCCAGGTCGTCGGCGAACGCGTGCCGCAGGATCAGGCCCACGGCCCGGTCTTCGGCGGTGCCGCGCAGCAGCGGGACGTCCAGCCAGCCGGCCAGCTCCTCACCGTTGTCGACCACGGCCGACAACGCGAGCAGGCCCTCGGCGCGGCCTCTCAGCTGGGCCAGCAGGCCCTCCACGACCGGGCCGCGCTCGGGGTCCGCGACCAGGTGCACCTCGTCCGCGACGACCAGACCCGCCGTCAGCGGATGACTGCGCATCAACCCGGCGAAGCTCTCGTACGTGGCCACCACGAGGTCGGCCTGATCGGGGCGGAGCGGGTCGCGGTGATCGCCGGTGAGCAGGCGGATCCGCGCGCCGGTCCCGTCGAGGGCCGCTGCGAAGCCGTCGTGGATTTCGGCCGCCAGTGCCCGGAAGGGGACCAGGTAGGCGTGCAGGCCTGTGTGCGCGCCGTTTGCCAGCGCCCGGCGGATGGCCTCACGCCCGATGTGAGACTTGCCGGTGGCGGTGGGCGCCACCACCAGCCCGCTCCCTCCGTCCAGCAGGCCGGCCCGGTCCGCCCGTTCGAAAAGCGGGAACACTCCCTCACTGCCTGACATAACGGCCCTCACTCCATGCTCGCCGACGGCCGGAAATGATCTTATTTCCATAGACATCAGGTGAATTAATTCGTTATCCGATATATTGACGGGCAACGGCCATTCGCGGTTTACGCACGGTATGGACGATCCAGGGCGCCTTGAGGCCGACGCCGCGCCTGCCGCTGAAGTACGATGGGCCTCCATGGCAGGCTGCCAGCCTGCTAGTTCGGGGGCAGGTGAGCCGCGATCATGACAGGCAGTGCCGCGGCGGGTGAGTCCGTCTCGTGATCACCGCCGATCGTCCGGGGGAGACGGAAGCGCAGCGCGACGACCGCAATCTTGTCGAGTTGTTGCAGGAGCTTCGGGTCGCCGCGATCGGCGTTCAGGTGATCTTCGGTTTCCTGCTCTCGCTGCCCTTCTATGCACGGTTTACCGCGCTCGGGCATGCGCAGCGGGCGCTGTATGTGACGGCCGTGATGCTCGCCGTGGTGTCTACCGCCCTATTGCTCGGGCCGGTCGCCTTCCACCGGCTGGTCTTCCGCCACCA
>JASHPP010000771.1 GCA_030038035.1 Trebonia sp. | reverse complement strand
TCGCCGGGCAGGCCGATCACGCGCTTGATGTAGTCGGTTCCCGGGGCGGAGATCCCGACCAGGTTCGTCACGTCGTGCCAGAGGCGGACCAGCGGGTCGCTGGACGGCGGCGGAGCCGGCGGGTCCCAGGATCCCTGCCCGCTGAACACCACGATGTCGCCGCGCGCGATCGGCCGGAAGTGGTAGATGAGCTTGTTGACCAGGACCCGGTCACCGGGCACCAGGGTGTTCTCCATCGACCCGGAGGGAATGGAGAACACCTGGACGACGAACGCCTTGAGCAGGACCGTCAGGACAAGCGCCGCCACGACGATGACGGCCAGTTCGCGCCAGAAAGGGCGCTGCCGCTTGCCGCGCGTACGTGCCCGTTCCTTGTCGGGCTGCCCGGGCTCCGGCTGCGCCGGCGCCTGCCCGGAGTCGTCGGCCTGGGCAGCCTCCACCGCCGCGCCATGCCCGGCCGGATCTTCCGGCTTGTCCGCGGACTGCGGGTCAGGCGCGCCTTCGGAGCGTGGCCACCCCGGGTCAGAGGCCATCTGCGTTCAGCCTGGCGGCCGGTCAGCCAGCGCTATTGTCCCGGCGCTCCTTGATGCGGGCGGCCTTCCCGCGCAGGTCACGCAGATAGTACAGCTTGGCCCGGCGGACACGGCCGCGGGTCACCGGCTCGATCTTCTCGATCGATGGGCTGTGCACAGGGAAGGTGCGCTCGACGCCCACGCCATAGCTCACCTTGCGCACGGTGAACGTCTCCCGCACGCCACCGCCCTGGCGCCGAATGACGACACCCTGGAACACCTGGATGCGGGAGCGGTTGCCTTCCTTCACCCGGACGTGCACCTTGATGGTGTCACCAGGACGGAAGTCCGGGACGTCGTCCCGGATCTGGGCCTGCTCGAGCTCGGCGATCGCGGTATGCATGGTGGATGTTTCCTCAGTCCTGGTCGGATGTGCGCACCAGCGCACCCCCGGGGTGTAAGCCTGCTTGCGCCAGGGAAACACCCCGGCAGAGTCAACGCCCGAACGGGCAGCGCACTTCAGTGTGCCATATTTTCGCCGTCAACCGGAAAGCCTGCCTCGATGAGCACCGTCCGGTCACGGGCGTCCAGCCCGCCCGGTGCCGCGGCGAGGCGGCGGATCAGGTCGGGCCTGGTGGCCGCGGTGCGGCGGAGCGCCTCGTCGCGCTGCCACCGTGCTATCGCCGCGTGGTCACCTGACAGCAGGACGTGCGGGACCTCCTGTCCGCGCCAGGACCGCGGCCTCGTGTAGACCGGCCCCTCGAGCAGACCCTGCATCGCACCGCGGCCACCGCCGAAGGAGTCGTCGGCGACCGACTGCTCGTTGCCGAGCACGCCGGGCAGCAGGCGGCAGACCGCCTCCACGATCACGACGATGGCGGCCTCGCCCCCTGCGAGCACGTAGTCGCCGATGCTTATCTCATCGACGGCCATGCGCGTCCTGGCGTCGCGAACGACCCGCCCGTCGATGCCCTCATACCGGCCGCAGGCGAACACCAGGTGCCGTTGCGCCGCGTAGTCCGCGGCGATGGCCTGGGTGAACGGCATTCCGCTCGGCGTCGGCACCACGAGCCTCGGCGCCGCCGCGGGCTGCCCGGCTGCCGCGTCGGCGAGCACGGCGTCGAGCGCCGCCCCCCACACGTCGGGCTTCATGACCATACCCGGGCCACCGCCGAAGGGCGTGTCGTCGACCGTATGGTGCACGTCGGTCGCCCATCGCCGCAGGTCGTGGACGCGGAAATCGATGTCTCCGCGCGCCCCTGCCTTGCCGATCAGCGATACCCCGAGCGGGCCGGCGCCGCCGGATGCGCCGTCCGCTTGCCCCGCTTGCCCCGCTTGCCCCGGGCGCCCCGGACCGAAGTAGTCCGGGAAGATCGTGATGATGTCAACGCGCACGGTAACCCTTAGCGGGCTTCTTCGGGGTTGAGCAGGCCAGGAGGCGGGTCGATGACCACCACGCCAGCCACCACGTCGACCTCGGTGACGATCGCCTTGACGAACGGCACCAAGATCTCCCCCGGTGTGCCGCCGACGGCGGCGCCGGCGGCATCGGGGGCATCAGGGGCATCGGACCCGGCGAGCGGCTGGATCGCCAGCAGGTCCTGTCCGTGGTGGAGCACGTCCGCGACGACACCGACCACTCGGCCGTCCGCGGTGCGGACGGAAAGCCCGACGAGGTCGTGGTCGCGGAACTCGTCCGGATCATCCAGCTCGGCGAGCGTGCCGGAATCGACACTCAGCCAGGTGCCGCGCAGCAGGGCCGCCGCGTCGCGGTCCCTGACGCCGGCGAACCTGACGATGAGCGCGCCCGACTGCCAGCGCATGGCCGCCACGGTCAGCGAACTGACGTCGGCGCGGTCGGTGTCCAGCCGCGAGCCCACGGCGAACCGCAGGTCGGGGTCATCGGTCCGGACACCCACCACGACGTCACCCCGGATCCCGTGCGGGCGGCCGACCCTGCCGACGGTGACCTGCATGGACCGTCAGCGGACCTCGCCGGTCTCCAGCAGGTCGATCCGGACGTGCCGGTTCCCCGCCAGGGACCCGATCACGGTCCGCAGCGCCCGGGCGGTGCGCCCGCCCCTGCCGATGACCTTCCCGAGGTCGTCCGGGTGTACGCGAACCTCAAGGACGTTGCCACGGCGCATCATGCGGCTGGCGACATGGACGTCGTCGGGGTGCGAGACGATTCCCCTGACCAGGTGCTCGAGGGCCTCCTCAAGCACCTCAGGCTCCGGTGCCGCCGTCGGCAGCCTCGCCCTCGGCGGCCTTGGCCTCAGCGGGCGCGTCCTCATTTTCCTGCCGGCGCGAACCAGCAGGAGATTCCTGCCGGCGCGGACCAGCCGGCTTCGACGCGGCCGTCCTGGCTGGCTTGGCGGCCGTCTTGGTCTCCTTCGCCGCCAGGCTTTCCTTCACGAGCGTGTCGTAGCGTTCCTTCTTGGCCGCCTTGGGCTCGGCGGTCTTCAGTGTGCCCTCGGCGCCTGGCAGGCCCTTGAACTTCTGCCAGTCGCCGGTGATGGTGAGCAGGTGGCGCACCGGGTCGGTCGGCTGCGCGCCAACCCCGAGCCAGTGCTGGACGCGCGCCGAGTCAACCTCGATGACCGACGGGTCCGCCTTGGGGTGATACTTGCCGATCTCCTCGATGGCGCGCCCATCCCGCTTGGTGCGCGCGTCGGCGACGACGATCCGGTAGTACGGTTCCCGGATCTTTCCCAGGCGCTTTAGCTTGATCTTGACAGCCACGACTGTGGTCTTCTCCC
>JASHPP010000109.1 GCA_030038035.1 Trebonia sp. | reverse complement strand
CAGCGCGCGGTGCTGCGGCCGCTGCCGCGGCAGCTCGGCCCGCTCCAGCTCGGCGTCGTCTACCTCGCCGCGGCCGCGGACGCCAAGGTCGGCGGCGACCTGTACGACGTGACGGTGACGCCGCACGGCATCCGGCTGATCATGGGCGACGTGCGCGGCAAGGGCCTGGGCGCGGTCGAGGTCGCCGCCGACGTCCTCGGCATGTACCGCGAGGTAGCCCACGAGGTGCACACGCTCGCCGAACTCGCCCGCAGGCTCGACGCCGGGCTGGCCCGCCGCTGGGGGCAGCACGAGGAGTTCGTCACCGCCCTGCTCGCCGAGATCGATCCAGCCGGCGGCCGGCTGACGATCTACTCCTGCGGGCACCCGCCGCCCATCCTGATCTCGCCCGGCGGCGTCACCGTCCTTGAGGTGCCCGCGCCCGCGCCGCCGCTCGGGCTGCTCACCCTCGGGGACGGCTCAGGCGCGGGCCGCAGCCTCCCCTTCAGGCCGAACGACCAGCTCCTTCTCTACACCGACGGCGTCACGGAGGCGCGCGACCGCGAGCACGTGTTCTACCCGCTGGACGAGCGCCTCGCCGCCCTCGCGGCGGCCCCCGGCGCGACCAGGCCGGCCACGCCGGACGACGACGGCACGGCGGCCCTGCTTGAACTGCTGCGCGCCGACCTGCTGCGGCACGCGGGCGCGCCGCTTGAGGACGACGCGGCGCTGCTCCTGGTCCGCGCCCCGGCCGCCTGGCCCGGCGCCCCTGCCGCCGGCCCCCGCGCAACGATCACCGGAACGTAACCAGGCGGAAACGCGCCCGGGGAATGACGCTGGTAGCGTGGCCCGACCGCGGGCCGGTGAACTATCGGTGAGAAACGTTTAAGGTGATAGCCGTGGACAGGCAGGAAGAATTCGTGCTGCGCACGCTCGAGGAGCGGGACATCCGTTTCGTCCGGCTCTGGTTCACGGACGTGCTCGGCGCGCTCAAGTCGGTCGCGGTCGCCCCGGCCGAACTCGAAGGCGCGTTCGCCGACGGCATCGGCTTCGACGGCTCGGCGATCGAGGGCTTCGCCCGGGTGCACGAGTCGGACATGATCGCCCGGCCGGATCCGTCGACGTTCCAGCTGCTGCCGTGGCGCGGCGAGTACCCCGGGGTCGCGCGGATGTTCTGCGACATCCTCATGCCGGACGGCTCACCGAGCTACGCCGACCCGCGCTGGGTGCTCAAGCGCAACCTGAGCAAGGCAAGCGAGATGGGCTTCACGTTCTACACCCATCCCGAGATCGAGTTCTTCCTGCTGCGGGACAAGCCAGAGACCAGCGTGGTCCCGGTGCCGATCGACTCAGGCGGCTACTACGACCACACCCCGCACAGCATCGCCCACGACTTCCGGCGCACGTCGATCACGATGCTCGAGGCGATGGGCATCTCGGTGGAGTACAGCCATCACGAGGGCGCGCCCGGCCAGCAGGAGATCGACCTGCGCTACGCCGACGCGCTGACGACCGCCGACAACATCATGGCGTTCCGCCTGGTGATGAAGGAAGTCGCGATCGAGCAGGGCGTCTGGGCCACGTTCATGCCCAAGCCGTTCACCGAACACCCCGGCTCGGGCATGCACACCCACGTGTCCTTGTTCGAGGGCGACCAGAACGCGTTCTACGAGGCCGGCGCCGAATACCAGCTGTCGAAGACGGCGCGCGCGTTCATCGCGGGCCTGCTGCGGCACGCGCAGGAGATCACCGCGGTCTGCAACCAGTGGGTGAACTCCTACAAGCGGCTGTGGGGCGGCGCGGAGGCGACCGCCGGCGCGGGCGGCGAGGCCCCGGCCTACGTGTGCTGGGGGCACAACAACCGGTCCGCGCTCGTCCGGGTGCCCATGTACAAGCCGCAGAAGGGCAACTCGACCCGGGTTGAGTTCCGCTCGGTCGACGCCGCGTGCAACCCGTATCTCGCGTTCGCGGTGATCCTCGCCGCGGGCCTGAACGGCATCGAGCAGGACTACGAACTCCCCCCTGGCGCCGAAGACGACGTCTGGGCCCTGACCTCCGCCGAGCGCCGCGCCCTGGGCATCAAGCCGCTCCCGGCCGACCTGAACGAGGCGATCAAGGTCATGGAGAACAGCGAGCTGGTCGCGGAGACCCTCGGCGAGCACGTCTTCGACTTCTTCCTGCGCAACAAGCGGGACGAATGGTCCGAATACCGCCGCCAGGTCAGCCGCTATGAACTGGACCGCTACCTCCCCATGCTTTAAAGGTCACAATCATCATCCCGAACGGACGCGTGGCGCCTCGTGGCAGTCGACGGATTCGAACTGGCCTATGACCGTGTCGGCTCCGGTCCTGCCGTGGTGCTGCTGCACGGCTGGCCAGGCGACCGCACCGACTACAGGGAACTCGTCCCCCGGCTCGGCGGCTGCCAGGTGCTGGTGCCCGACCTGCGCGGTTTCGGCGAGTCAGACAAGCACGCCGCCGACCCAAGGAGCCAGTACGACGCGGTGGCGCAGGCGCGCAGCGTCGCCGCGCTGATCGGCGAACTCGGCCTGCGCCGGCCCGTCGTGGCGGGCTACGACATCGGCAGCCGGATCGCGCAGGCCCTGGCGCGCAAGCGGCCGGAGCTGGTCAAGGCACTGGTGATCACCCCGCCCGTGCCAGGCGTGGGCACGCGGGTTTTCGCCGCGGGGCCGCTGCGGGAGTTCTGGTACCAGTCGTTCCACCGCCTGCCCCTGGCCGGGGAGCTGATCGACGGCAAGCCAGAAGCGGTCCGGGCGTACCTGCGCCACTTCTGGGCGCACTGGTCCGGTCCCGGGTTCGAACTCGCGGAGGCGGACCTCGACCACCTGGTTTCCGTCTACGGTCCGGCCGGGGCGTTCACCGCGTCGATCGGCTGGTACCGCGCCGGCGGGGGCACGGCGGCCGCCGCCTTGTCAGAGACGGCGCCCGCTCCAGGCGACCGGCTCGCCACGCCGACGACCGTGCTGTGGCCCGAGCACGATCCCCTGTTCCCCCGGGACTGGTCGGACCGGCTTGGCGAGTTCTTCAGCGACGTCCGGCTGCGCTTCGTCGACGGCGCCGGCCACTTCGCGCCGCTCGAATACCCGGACGTCGTCGCGGCGGAGATACTGGCGGCGCTCTGATCGCGTCAGGCCGGGCTGATCGTGATGCTGCCCAGGTCGGAGCTCGCCGTGATCACGTGCGCGGACGCCGCGCTCCTGGGCACGGTGACCGTGCTCGAGCCGACGTAGGTGTGCGCGCTGACCTTGTAGGACGCCGAGTCCGGCAGGGTCAGGGCGATGGGGCCGATGTTCGTCGCCGCGCTGACCGACATCGGCGCGGTCGAGAACGTGGCGTCGATGCCGCCGACGTCGGACTTCAGCTCGGCGGTCTGCGAGCCGAGGTTAGCCGCGGTGATCAGCCCGGCGTAGGTCTGCGCGCTGACGGGGCCGTCCAGCGCGGTCAGCGTGACCGCGCCTGCCCGCGTGCTCACCGTCACCGCGACCGCGGCCGGCACCTGAACGTCGTAGGCCACCCCGCACACCAGCTGCGCCGGACACGAGTAGGAGAGCGTGAGCGTCGTGCCGACGACCCGCCTGGACGTCGCGGGCGGCTTCTTTGAGTAGGACAACTGCTCCGATACGAGGACCGTGCCGCGATCGCTGCCGGTGACGGTGACGCTCGACGCGCCGCCGTTGATGACCACGGCGGTCACGCGCGCCGTGATCGTGAACGTCGTCGCGGGCGGGGAGTGCGAGCCGGCGCCGATCTGCTTGAGCGACCCGCAGCCGGCGGCCAGCAGGGCAGCGGCGCACGCGGCAACCGCGAGCGCCGCCGTCGCGCGCCAACATCTGGACACGTGGCGCATTCTGCCACCAAGCGGGCTATCCGGGAATCACGGCGCGCCGCGCCCGGCCGGCGACGTACATAGGATACGAAACGCATATCATCCGCATCCTTTTGTCCGTTTTGTCCTGCGGTTTGTATCCTAAGTCGTTCCAGGCGCCCGGATAGGTGTCCGGTATGAGTCAGGTGGCGGTGCCGCTGCCCGCGCCGCCGCTGCCAGTGCCGCTGCCAGTGCCGCGGGCGAACGGCAGGTCGGACTGGCACCCTGACCCGGCGGTTACGCGTGTTCCCGGCCGGTCGCCTTGCCGTTATACGCTCACAGCGTGAGCGGACCGCGCACCTCACTGACCGGCTGGCTGGCCCGGATGGGGTTCGCCGATGTCGCGAGGGCGCAGCGGCAGCTCACCGGCCTGGGCGTGACCGACGACGATCCGCTGCTCGCGGCGATCGCCGCCGCGGCCGACCCCGACCTCGCGCTTGACGGGCTGACCCGGATCGCCGAGCGCATCGCCACCCGCGCCGCCAGGCGGCCAGCGCCCCGGACCGCGCCCAGCTTGCCTTCCTCGCCCGCCGCCGGCGCGCTCCTGCGGGCGCTGCGCGACGACGCCGCATTCCGCACGCGGCTGACCGCCGTCCTCGGGGTCAGCAAGGCGCTCGCCGACCACCTCGTCAGGCACCCGGA
>JASHPP010000108.1 GCA_030038035.1 Trebonia sp. | reverse complement strand
GGCGAGCGCCGAACTGCATGGCGCGATCTATTTCTGTTTCACTCATCCCGCGCCCATCGTCAACCACGACTAGGCTGACGAGATCATCCTCGGTGTGCAGAAACCGAATCAGCACAGTGGACGCAGTCGCGTCCACTGAGTTGTCGACGAGGTCCGCGACGGCGGCGGGTAGCGAGTAACCGATGTTCTTGAAGGCATCAACAATCTGCGGGTCAGCCTCGATGACCTTCTGACCTGCTACCGGGACGTCTTGACGCCAGTGCCCATCGCCGGCGCTCATTGACCTGTCCCCTGCCCGAGAGCGTGATTAGTTCCAATGATCACACATCTTAGGGGGATCCGCGCCGTGCGGCTCGCAGATTGGGCCCGAGGTCATGCAAACCTTGCAAATCCGCGGGTCAGCGGCAGTCACCTAGCAGTAGGTGCATCCCACTGTGTAAGGACACCAGCCTGCCTGCTGGGTGACGTCCGAGTCCCGGTGTAAATGACAAGACGGGCGTAGGTTCCCTTCAAGACGGCCAAGTCACCGAAGGGAAGGACCCTACGCCCATGCCACACCGAGTATCCCCTACCGAGCGCATCCACGGCCATATCGACGCGCTATTCGCTCAGGACAAGACGCTGCCGGAGATCCTGGAGGAGGTCGCCAGGCTCGGCGCGCAGCTGCTGATGGAGGCGGCGCTGGAGGCCGAGGTCACCGAGTTCCTTGGCCGCGACCGTTACCAGCGGGCCGCGGCCTGCGAGGATGCCCGTCCGGGTTCCCGGAACGGGTACCGGGAGGTGACCGTCAAGTCGACCGCCGGGCCGGTGCAGCTGGCGCGGCCGAAGCTGCGCGGCACGTCCGGGGCGTTCGCGTCGCGGCTGTTCGGGGCGCACGTGACGAAGACGAACGCGCTGGAGTCGCTGGTGATCGCCTCGTTCGTGCGCGGCCTGTCGGTCCGCGACGTCGAGGCCGCCCTGGCCGAGGCGCTGGGTGACCAGGCCGCGATCTCCAAGTCCACGGTCTCGTCAGTCTGCGGCCAGATCAAAGACGAGTACGACGCCTGGGCGAAACGCCGCCTGGACGGCATCACGCTGGACTACCTGTTCCTGGACGCCAGCTTCTTCCGGATGCACCCCGGCTCCCCGGCCGGGCCGGTGCTGGCCGCCTGGGGCATCACGACCGATGGCAAGCCCGCGTTCATCGGTCTCGCGCCCGGCAGCGGCGAGTCCGCCGGCGCCTGGCACGACTTCCTGCAGGATCTGATTGACCGGGGCCTGCCCTCGCCGCTGCTGGTCATCTCCGACGGCGCCCCGGGCCTGATCGCCGCGACCGGGCACGCTTTCCCCAGGGCACTACGCCAGCGTTGCCTCATCCATTACGCCGACCTGCTCGTTATGCCGACCAGCGGCGCGGGGCTGCTGGCGGCGGCCTGACAACCGGCGGAAAGGTCGGCATAATCAGAGCGCTTCGAGGAAGGCCAGTATCTGGTCCGGTGGCTGGTAGCGGCCGGGCCTGGCGTCTGGCGGCGTTGTCCTGGCGAGTGCTTTTTCCTTGATGGCCAGGTCGGCGTGCAGGTAAATCTGCGCGGTTTCGGCCTGCTCGTGGCCGAGCCATAGTGCGATCACGGCGACGTCGGTGCCGGCTTGCAGCAGATTCATGGCGCATGTGTGGCGAAGGACGTGCATGGTCACGGTCTTGGCCTTCAGCGAGGGACAGTATTCCTCGGCTGCTGCGACGTGCCGGGCGAGGCGTTTCTCGACCGCGTCGCGGCTGAGCCGCCCGCCGCTGCGGCTGGGGAACAGCGGCTGGCCGGGCTGGCCGGCCCGTTCGGTCATCCATGCCCGCAGCACTGCCACGGTGTTCCTGGTCAGCGGGGTGATCCGCTGCTTGCGTCCTTTTCCGTGGCAGGACACGTGGGGCCCGGTGCCGAGGTGTACGTCACCGCAGGTCAGCCCGGTCGGCTCGGAGATCCGCAGCCCGGTCTGCGCGGCGAGGGCGATCATGGCATGGTCGCGCCGCCCGGCCCGGGTAGCGGTGTCGGGCGCTGCAAGCAGTGCCTCCACCTCTGGTTCGGTGAGCCAGGTGACCAAGGCCCGGTCGAACTTCTTGGGCGGGATGGCCAGCACGCGGCTGATCTGCCCGGCGTGCTCGGGGTGCTGCAGCGCGGCGTAGCCGAACAGCGAGTGGATCGCGGCCAGCCGGGCATTGCGGGTCCTCGCGCTGTTCCCGCGGTCTCGTTCGAGGTGGTCGAGGAAGTCGCCGATCAGCGCCGCGTCCAGGTCGGCGATGTCGAGCCGGGCGGGCTGCCTGCCAGTATGCGCAGTGGCGTAGGCCAGCAGCAGCCGCCAGGTGTCGCGGTAGGCAGCGATCGTTTCCGGGCTGGCATGCCGCTGGCGGATCAGCCGGTCGGTGAAGAACGCCTGCAGGGTCGGGGCGAGCGCGGTCACGGCCGCTCCCGCAGCCACGCCTCGAGCCGGTGCCCGACCGCGGCCATCAGCTCCGGCGACGCGGTCAGGTACCAGTAGGTGGCAGCCGGGTCGACGTGGCCGAGCCAGGTCGCCAGTAGTGCGAGCGTGGCCTGCCCGTCGCGCCCGGCCTGGTAGGCATCCAGCAAACTGCGGACCGTAAATGAATGTCGCAGGTCATGGATGCGGGGCCGGCACGCCGCCGACCGCGGCTGCAGGCCCGCCGACGCGGCGAGCCGCTTCCACGTGGCGTGCACATTGCAATACAGCAGCCTGGTCCCGGCCGGGGAGATGAATACCGCGCCGGTTCCCGGCCGCGCAAGCAGGCGGTCGCGGATCTGCAGGTAGCCGCGCAGCGCCTGAACGGTGGTGTCGTGCAGCGGGATCAGCCGGGACTTGCCGTGCTTGGCCTCGCGGATCGTCAGCACGCCGGCGTCGAGGTCGATGTCGTCGCGATCCAGCCTGATCGCCTCGCCGACTCGCATGCCGGTGACTGCCAGCAGCCCGACCAGGGTCTGGTAGGTCGCCGTGCGCAACGGGAACCGCAGCGAGCCAGCGGCGGCGATAAGCGCGGTGATCTCCTCATCGGCGTAGAGGTAAGGCGTCGCACGCAGCTTGCGTGAGGGGATCAGCTGCGCCGGCGGGACCTGCGCGCCGGGGTCGATGGTGGCCAGCCAGGTCGCGAATCCGCGGACTACCGTCAGCCGGTAGGCGTGCCAGGCCGGATCGCCGCCGGGCATCACCGACCAGGCCAGCGCGCGCTCGGTGGTGACGGTGACGGCCCCGGCCTGTTCCAGGTAGCTGACGAACTGGGCGAGCAGCTTTTCCGGGCGGGCCATCTTGTAGCCGAGCGCGCGGCGGACTTGCAGGTAGCCGGTGACCGCCTGCCGCAGCTCGGCGCTCATCTCGCACCGCCGGGCCAGGGCCGGGCCAGGGTCCGCAGCGCGGCCAGGTCGGTCTTCGCGTAGATCGCGGTCGACAGCAGCCGCCGGTGCCGCAGCACCTGGCCGATCTCGGTCAGCGGCGCGCCGGCGCGCCGCATCGCGGTCGCGGCCGTGTGCCGGAGCCGGTGCGCGTGCACTGGCCCGACGCCGGAGCGCTTCCCGGCACCGAGCACCGCCGCGGTCACGCCGCCGGGCGTTAGTCCCCGGTGCGGCGCGCGGACCCGCAGGAATACCCGCCGGTCATCCTCCAACGCGACGGGCCGGCCCTCACGCAGGTAGCTCACGATGACCTCGCCGACGTCGGCAGGCAGCGGCAGGCGCTCGCTGCGGCGGCCCTTGCCCTGCACGGTGATCTCCCCGGCCCGCCAGTCGATGTCCTCCAGGGCCAGGCAGGCGACCTCCCCGGCCCGCAGCCCGAGCCGCGCCATCAGGGTCAGCATCGCCACGTCGCGCCGCCCGGCAGCAGTGCCGCGGTCGCAGCTGGCCAGCATCGCTTCGACCTGACCCTGTTCGAGTGCCTTCGGCAGCCCGGCCAGCCGCCAGCTCGCCACCGCGGGCACTGCCCAGGCGAGCGGCCCAGGGATCTCCCCGGCCAGGTGCAGCCAGCCCAGCAACGACCGCAGCGCGGTCACCACGAGCTTCGCCGTGCCTTTGCGCAGGCCCGGGCACGTCGCCAGCACGAACCCGGTCACCTCAGCTGCGGTCAGCCCCGCCAGGTCCAGCTCGCCAGCGCGCTCCCGCCCGGCCGCAAACGGACGCACCGCATCCACGTAGCCGCGCGCCGTCCCCGGCGTCACGCCCCGCTCGGTCAGAAGGAAACGACGGTAGCGGTCCAGCAGCACCTCCACCGCGCCGGCCGGCGCAGGAGTCGGCTCCGGCGGTGCCGCGCCCACGCTGCGCAGGTAAGACAGCAGCGGCACCAGCGCCTTCGGCGACAGATACAGCACATAGCCCGCCTGGCGCCGGGCCGCGAGGAAACGCTCCGCGACCTGCGGCGTCAGGCCCGACGCGTCCAGCCGCTCAGACACCAGCCAGCGGCTCAGATGCCGCATCACGAACATCTGGCCGCTCGCCGAATTACCTGTGTATCCCAGCCGGGCCAGCTCCGCGACAAACCCCGCCGCGTACTGCTCCAGCGGGCCCGTCACACGAGCCCGCGACGGATCCCTCACCACTGATCGCCACCTTCCTCTCCGGAAACCGAAGAAGCGAGTGTCGATCAAGCCACCCGGATTATGCCGACCTTTCCGCCGGTTGTCAGGCCGCCGCCAGCAGCCCCGCGCCGCTGGTCGGCATAACGAGCAGGTCGGCGTAATGGACAACGCATGTCTGGGTGATGGCGGCCGGCCAGACGGCGGCGATGGCGTCGGGCAGGCCCTTGAGGCCGTCGCAGACGACCATCAGCACGTCGTTCGTGCCGCGGTTCTTGATCTCGGCCAGCACCCGCAGCCAGAACTTGGCGCCCTCGCCGTCGCCGTGCTCGCCGGCCCACAGCCCCACGATGTCCCGCTC
>JASHPP010000770.1 GCA_030038035.1 Trebonia sp. | reverse complement strand
CCTGATCCGCCCGGAAAGCCGCCAGGTCGACCTCAGGGGCGTTGCGAGACATGGCGGCGAACTCCTGCCTGGAAACGAACCTGCGGCGCCGACGCAGCGGGATCAGTTCGCCGATCCGGTGGCCGTCACGGGTGACCGTAAAGGACTGACCGTGTTCGACGGCATCCATGATCTCGCGTGACCGGGCCCGTAGGTCGCGCTGCGTGATCTCCGGGTTGCTCATAGTCCCACGGTAGCACTTGGTGCTATAGGGTGCTACCAGCATCTCTGTGTCCGCCGCACCCGGCCGGGGCCGTTAGCTTGGCTGGCATGCGGTTGACTAAGTTCACCCACTCCTGCGTGCGGCTGCAGCGCGACCGCGGCGTCCTGGTGATCGATCCTGGCTGCTGGAGCGAGCCGACGGCGCTAGACGGCGCGACCGCCGTGCTGGTCACGCACGAGCACTCCGATCACCTCGACGCAGCCGAACTGGCCCGCCGCGACATCGAGGTCTACGCGCCGGCGCAGGCGCGCATCCAAGGCCTGGCGGTCACCGGCGTGCGGTCCGGCGACCGCTTCACCGTGGCCGGCTTCGCGGTCCGGGCGGTCGGCGGCCGCCACGCCGTCGTACACGGCTCCGAGCCGGACTGCGAGAACCTCGGCTACGTCATCGAGGACAGCTGCTACCACCCGGGTGACAGCCTGACACTTCCGAACGCCGAGATCGACACGCTGCTCGTGCCCTTGCAGGCCTCATGGCTGAAGACCTGCGAGGCGATCGCCTTTGTCCGGGCGGTCGCGCCGCGCCGCGCCTTCGGGATGCACGAAGGGCAGCTCAACGACCGGGGCTTGCAGGCACTGAACGGCTGGCTCAGCCGCGCGGCCGGCACGGATTACCGTTACCTGGCCCCCGGCGAAACGGCGTGACTGGCCCGGATGGTCACCGGCACCGGCAGGCCGAAGGGCACCGGCACCGCCGTGTGGTCAGCTTGCCCGACGGCACCAAGATCACTGCGGTGTCGTTCGACGCCGTCGACCCCTACGCCCGTGACCGCCGGCCCGGCTACGGGCTATATCTCGATCGCCGGTGGCAGCCGCCGTGGCCCCATGATCATCTCGACTGGCCTGACTTCGGAGTTCCCGGTGACCAGGCCTCGGTCCTCTCCGCGCTGAGGTCCGTGCTCGACCGTGCCCGGACTGGGGAACAGGTGGAGGTCGGCTGCCTGGGTGGCCACGGGCGCACCGGTACAGCACTGGCCTGCCTCGCCGTCCTCACCCGCCATCCCGCCACCGACGCGGTCGCCTGGGTCCGCGCCAACTACTGCCCGGAGGCTGTCGAAACCGCCGGCCAGGAAGCGTTCATCACCAGGCTCCGCTGCTGACAACCTGATGTCCAGTTCGATTGTGACGTCCGCCCGGCTGACGCGGTCGCGATGGAATCACCGGACGGGCCGGGCCGAATGGCTCCCCCATCGGCTATATCCTCGCCAGCAGGCATAACCCGGGGAAGACATGGGAGTGTTATCCGCATGGTCGTCTTCATCATCGTGCTGCTGATTGTCGGGCTCATCGTCGGCGCGATCGCGCGCCTGCTCATGCCCGGCCGCGACTCACTCGGAATCTTCGGCACTATCGTTCTCGGCATCGCCGGCTCCTTCGTCGGCGGATTCCTGCAGAACCTGGTCGAGTACCACTCGGCAAGCGTTCACAGCTTCCACCCCGTCGGGCTCATCGGGTCGGTCATCGGCGCCTGGGTGCTGCTGCTCCTGCTGCGCCTGACCGGGCTGGAACGGGGCCGTCGCCGCTACTGACTAGCCAAGCCAGGCCGCGCGCCCGCAGCCTGGCCAGCCCGCACCCCGCCAGCGCTGCTGTGGCTATGACCAGAACTCCGCTGCCGCGGCGGCATCGGATGACTGGGTCCAGACCTCGGTCGCCTTTCCGTTCTCGGCGTGGATGACATGGGTGAGGTTGAGCTGAAGCTGCTTGCCCGCCCGTTCGGCGCGGATCGTGGTGAGCGCGACCGTCTGGTCAGCGCTAACCTGGACATTCTGCAACTCCGGCTGGAACGTGCCACCAGACAGCGCAGAGACCTTGCCGAGCAGCCCCATCACCTGCGCCACGCCTTCATAGTCGCCGGCGAGCGGGCCCGTGCCCGCGACGTGCCAGACAATGTCCGCGGCGAAGAACTGATCCTGCAGGGCACTGAGGTCGCCGCGGCCGAAAGCCGCGCTGGCCGCCCGTACCAGGTCCTCGTTCGGCTGGGTCATCGGACCTCCTCCGGGTCAACCCCCCGCACCAATCGTCATCGTCCGTCAGCAGGTCGTCAAGGCCGCCAAAAGCGTCCGCATGCGCTTCAGGAATGGCCGTTCCGTGCCGCCACCGCTCCGCCGGAAACGGGGACATGTGGCGTTGTGATCGCAACGGCAGACACCCCCGGTTCTGGTCGCCGCGCCGCCATGAACGGCGGCGGCAGATCCTGGCCGCCGCTCGCGCCTGTTCGCCGAGCGCGGCTTCCATGCCACCACTACCCGGGACCTGGCGGCCGCGGCAGATATCAACGACGCGCTGATCTACCGCTACTTCCCTGACAAGCAGGCGATCCTGGCCGCGCTGGTCGATGAGGCCATCGCGGTGTTCCAGCAGCTGCCCAAGCCGCCGGAGCAGGCATCGCTGCCGCCGGACCGCCTCCTTGAGCTCGTCGGGACCGGGTTCGTGCAGGCCGCCCGGGCCAACCTGGACCTACAGAGCTTCAACAGCCAGGGTTCTCATCTCCCCCGCATACCCCCTCCGGGTAGCTAGCAGGGTCAGCTTTCATGATCATGGAAACCGGGGCCGCCGGGCGCCCTGCCCACGGTCCCGGATATCCGGATGAAAGGGGCATATGCCACCGCATACCTCCACCCACTCCAGCGCCTCCACGACCCCGTCCGGCCATCTCGCTAGTTTCGCGGCCGACATCGCCCGATCGCGCAGCCTTTCGTAACCCGCACCGTTGAGAATCTATAGACCAAGGTGAGACGGGACAGACGCCGAGGCCTTAACGCAGACATTAGCCGACCCTAACCCGAGGTCATCCCAGCCACCGGAAAGCGCACGAGATGACGGAGACGTACGTCGTGTGGCGCATAACCCAGTGATGACAGCGAAAGCCATTAGGCACGTGGTGTGCCGAAGCGGACCCGCGGGACCGTAGCAATGTAGGTCAAGGCATATTGGCGCGCGGTCTGTAAAGTCGTCGGCCCATATGCACCGTCACCTGTTGCTTGCGACCGTTTGATGGAGCAACTCGCATCAACTTCCTTGAACGACCCGGCAAGGCGTCTCTCCGCTTACCCACACGCACCATCCGGGAGAGAGGGGTACGTAGGTCTGAACTTCACCGTAGTTGTTATTATCAGGTCCGCCGCATGGATCACTCTGGGATAGGCGACCGCCGGTAACCTGAACCTTCACGCCGTATATTCCGTATGCGGTTTTTCCGGGCGGGATGGTAACTGTCACCTCGTTTCCCACTACCGTACTCGCGGTCTTGGAGACTGAGGCATTTATCTGTGCGTGCACATTCGCGTAGATAGTCGCAAACACCTCGTTAAGACTCCCGCCAACGTTAACACTGACCGACCCCGCGAAATTTGTAGATACAGTGGTCGCCGAAGTGGAAATAAATTGAGTAGTGATTGGTTGCTGGGTGCTGTTTTGATCTTGCTCTTGATTAACTACCCGCCATGCTTCGCCGTCGTTAACAAGGTTATTATATACAATCTTGACCGGGCAATTGGCGGCATAGGGGGCGGTTACGATGGCGGTATTGGTGCATCCTGCGTTTTTGCATATAGCGGTTTCCCCGAAATCATAGTTGTAATAGTTGCCGTTCGTGTTTGTGCAAAAATTGCCCCCGCTCAGGTTGGTTTGGCAGGCGACGGCAATACCGTTACTTACGAAGTAATAGCATCCAATATTTGCGCCCGGTTCACTGATTTCCGTGCACGGATACCCAGGTGGCGCGGTTGAGGGACTTATTGATATACCATCGCCACTGCCGCCACTGCCGCCACTGCCGCAAGCTCCGGTAGCGAACGCAAGCGCCAAGGATGCAAAGACCAGGAAAGTTCTTTTGATCATGCCGCCCCCGTTTCCCGGCCCACGCTCCTTCGGGAAGCACTCCCTAAGAGTCCACTATCGCCGCCCTCCAGTTGTCCCGGGTAGACGTGAGGCGGTTACGTTTCAGTTACTTAAGGATGCCAAGCTAAGCGGGGACGCTGCTCTCCCCTGTTTCGTCTCCTGCTACTAGATGAATGATTCCTTATGGGTTCAGTTGTCATAGCTGGTCAGCGACCGCTTGACCGTGGCGCTGGTGGCCCAGTTGTGCCAGATGGCGGCGGCCATGGCCAGCAGCCGCTGGGCGATGCGGGCGTAGATGCCCTCGGTGGTGCGCCCGCCGTGCCGTTCGAGGTCGAGCTGGCCCTTGAGGGTGTCGTTGACTGACTCGATCCACTGCCGGATCCAGCCGATGGGCCCGTGCCGGGGTGCCTCGTCGCGGCGGTCGGGCCGGACCAGGCTCATCTTGAGCTCCGAGGTGACCAGGTGCTCGAAGTCGCGTCCGGCAAATCCCTTGTCGCCGATGAGGATCAGCCCGGGCCGCAGCGCGCCGGCGCGGGCGGCGTGCGCGAGCAGTTCCGCGGCGACTTCCCGCTCGCCGAGCTTCGGGCTGGCCAGGCACCAGGCCACGGGCATCCCGTCCGGGGTAGTGACCAGGTACAGCTTCAGGCCCCAGTACCAGCGGGAATGGGAGGCGCAGTACCCGTAGCCGGCCCATCCGGCCAGCTCCGAGCGCTTCACGGTCTCCCGCGAGGTGCCGCACGGCACCGGGGTCGCATCGATCAGCCGGACCTGGTCGTGCCAGGAGGGGACCTCCCGGGCCAGG
Source organism: Trebonia sp. (assembly GCA_030038035.1). Next base: position 558 of record JASHPP010000770.1, on the reverse strand, counting down.
AAGTCCAGCGCCGCGGCCAGCAGCGGCCCGGCGGCCTTGAGGCGCTTGTGGTAGCCAGGCTGCTTGGGCAGGTACGGGAACAGGTGCCCCAGCCGGGTGCGGCACATCCGCAGCCAGTGATGCTCGCTGCGGGCGCCCAGCAGCACCTGCGCCACGGCCAGGCACACGAGCTCTGCATCGGACAGCATCCTCGGCCGGCCCGGACCGCGCCGGGCAGAAGGAACCACGTGATCGTCGATCAGCACGTACAGTGCCGTCAGGAGGGCTTCCAGGTCTGCAGTCACGAGCGACCATGGATGCCCTCCACCCGTATCCGGATCAACCCGACACGCCGCACAGGTACGGATTGGGAATCATTCATCTAGTAGCCGCGGGCGCGGTCGACGACGTTGAGGAGGGGCTGGCCGTCGAGGTAGCGTCGCAGGTTGCCTGCGAACAGCCGCCGCAGGGGCTCGGCCATGGTCGTGTCGCCGCCAGCGGAGATGTGCGGTGTCAGCAGGATCTGGGGAAGTGCGGTGAGCTCAGGCCGCGGCGGCCGGCCGGCGAGCTCGCCTGCAT
>JASHPP010000769.1 GCA_030038035.1 Trebonia sp. | reverse complement strand
GACAGCGGCCACGACCGGAGCAGCGCCGCCAGCGCCGCGGTGGCGCTCTCGGTGAACGCGATCCCGCCAGGCTCGATCCCGAACAGCCCGGCAAGCGCGGCCCGCCCGCCGTCGATCACCGGGGCGGCCTCGGCCGCCGCGACGTACGCCCCGGCGACCGCTTCCCGCTCGGCGTGCGCGGCGACGGCGCGCAGCGTCGCGACCGAGCTTCGGCCCGCAGCGGCCGAATCCAGGTGGGTGAACGCGGTGGGAAGACGATGCGCGGCGAACAGACGCCACTGTTCGTTCGGGATCAATGACATGAAACAACCGTAACGTGGCAGAAAATGTTGTGACGGGAGAGCACGGCGTGAACCGGCTCGGTTCCGCGGCGCGAGCCTGCCGCCCGGTCAGCGCAGCGACTCCGGCACGTTGAAGGTGTCGCAGACCGCACGCCAGACAACCTTCGCGTCCTCGCCGTCGGCCAGCGCCTTGCTGACCGTGCGTTCACCGAGGTTGGACAGCACGTAGTCCTTCGCGACGCTCTCGGCGTACGTGTCACCGAACTGCGCGCGCATCCGTTCCCAGAACACCGTCAACCGCACGATTCCAGGCTACCGGCCGGGGCGCGACCGCAATATTCTCCCGTTGACCGCGACGATCTGAGGGGGAATGTCGTTGTCGTAACGGGGAACGTAAACGATCAAGGGGCGCAGGCAAGCAGTTAGCGCCCGGCACCGCAGAGGTGGAGCGGAATGTCGTCAAACGCCACAGAGGGCGCCCAGCCGCCAGCGGTGCTCGCAGGCGTACCACCCGCGGCCGTCGGGGCTCAGGAAGCCCCGGCCGGGCCGGCCAGGGGTGAGGCAGGCTCTAGCGAGGCGGGACCGGCTCAGGCCGAGGCCACGGGCGAGCCTGGGGCCGGGTCAGGGACAATCGTCCTCGACCCGGAGCCCGGGTCCGACCCGGCCGAGACCGCCGAGACCGCCAAGATCGCCGAGACCGCCGCGGCCGCCGACCCTGGCGAGCCCGACGAGCCCGGTGAGTCCGGCGAGCCGGACAGGCCCGAGAGCTTGCTGGCCTTCGTCGCGCTCCTCACCAGCCTGTTCGCGCTCGTGCCGATCGCGGTGGGCTGCGCCGCCGCCGCGCTGATCAGCATCCGCCGCAGCGGCCGCCGCGGCCATGGCATGGCGATGGCCGCCCTGTTCGTGTCCGCCGCCTGGGTCATCCTCGTCGGCGCGGTCGCCACCGTGGGCGTCCTCACGCACGGCTTCCACAAGCCGGTCAAGGTCACGTACCACGAAGCCGCCGTATTCAGGCTACAGGCAGGGGATTGCGTCAATATCCCGAACGGACAGGTGGTTTCCATCCTGCCCTGCTCCACCCCGCACGAGGCCGAGGTGTTCGCCACGTTCTCGCTGCCCGTTTCCGCATGGCCGGGAACGGCCGCGGTCCAGCAGGAGGCGAGCTCCGGCTGCGTGAGCCGGCTGACCGGGTACATCAACCCGCAGCTCGCCATCAGCCTCTCGCAGGACTACGTGTTCCCCGACCAGGCCGACTGGACGGCGGGCACCCGGACGGTGATCTGCGAGGTGCGGGCCACCAGCGGGCAGCTGACCGGGTCCGTGCGCGGCGCGTCATTACTCACTTTCGTTCCTGGTCAAGCCGGCCGCCGAGCAGGTCGCGCAGGCGGTCATGCCGCGACTGGTACGACGGCCCGAAGCGCCGCTCCGCCCGGGTGATTTTCGCGCCGGAATAGCGCCGCTGCGCCCACACCGAGGACGGCTTCGCCAGCCGAACCGCCCCGACGAACGCCACAACCGGCACCACGATGCCGATCAGCCCGGTGGCGAGCTTGCCTTTCATGATGCAGATCCCGGCCACGGCCAGGTTGAAGGCGACACTGAGCAGGTAGAGGCCGACGGCGATCGGGTCGTGGCCGCTCGCGGTGCCCACCGGAGAGGCCTGCAGGAGGAGCACGGCGCCAAGCGCACCCGCGATCATGATCGCGTCGATCGACTTGCGGCCGCTCTTGGACCAGTAGACGTCGTCCAGGCTGAACCACAGCGCGAACTCATCAAGCGTCAGCGCCGCGCCGACCCCGAACAGCGCCCCGAGAACTTCCTCCCACGGCGAGCGGGGGTTGTAGCGGAACTCAAGGAGTCCGGTCGCGAGCACGAGCAGGATGCCCCACACCTGGTGGTGGATGTGCACGCCGCCGATGTAGACGTCGGCCAGCCGCCCGCGCTGTGCGGCGGGCCGTTCGGCCTCCGCGGCGGCCTTCGCGTGGATGCGCCGGGTGATCCCCCGGGTCACGGCGAAGGTGACAAGGAACCCGATAAGCATCCATACCGCTGGCGCCCGGCCGGTGTCGACGAGGACCCGCTGGTACCAGCCCACACCGCTGGCCTACCCGCCGGCCTGGCGCCGCTACCGCGTTCCTCGGCGCCGCTCGCCTGACCACCGATTTGTTCGCGGTTTCGGCTGCCAGAACACTACAAACCGCGAACAAACTGGCGCGCACGGGGCCGGGGTAGCCTTCACCGGCCGCCGGGTCGTCCACCACTGCGTACCCTCCGCTGCGGGACCACCGCGCCCAAGTGCGCCACGCGGACTGGCTTCGGGCCAAAGTCATGGCAGCGGCACTACCTGCGATAACCCCCCGATTTTAACTCGTAGAGTTCAGGTCGTGACCTCGGCTGGTTGCGGGCGTATGACCGGTGCATGCGGTATGCGCAACGAGGCGGGTACACGTCCAGCCACGCCTTGGTTACGAACAGACAGAGGTTGATTATCATCATATATCGATGGGAGGGGAGAGCGCCGGAAGTAACATAGCGGCAGAGTGGCAGAACGGAAGCGGGGAATGGTTCGACTGGTCTTATATCAACGGCGGGACGGAAGCCTTTGACCCGGTAACCGGCGCAAGGTCGACACCCGCGGGATACGGCTACTACACCGACCTCTACCAGCCCAACGGGGCCGTCCAGGGTGGTAGTGGAGAGGACTGTGCGCTGGAGTTTGGCGGCCGGAGTGGCATCGATTGCTGTGGTCGCCTTGGCGACCACAGCGTGCCAGGCCCGGTCGGTCGGCACGGCGCATGCAACCGGCGCACCAACTGCGGCAGCCCATGCGTCCTGTGGCACGGAGCGACGTTTCTTGCCGACGCAATCGGATCTACCGGGGTTTACCCAGTACGTTCAGTATCCCCATATGCAGTGGCCAGGAACTTCGTTGCCGGGTCATCCCAACATCTTCCAGATGCAGTATGTTTGCGGCGAGTTTTACGGCTTTATCGCCAACATCGCGCTGACCGGGGTGTACCGCCAGGAGAACAATGAGCGAGCGAGAAAGCTTGGTTACACACCTGGAAAGTGGCCGCTGACTCCACTTACCGGGCAGATAGTTGAGCAAAACAAGCATCGTGCTCTCGAGATCTACACCACTCTTTTCCAATTCAAGTCCACGCAGGCGGTTGCTCAGTATGTAGCAATGGGAAAGCCGGTCAAGGTGCTGGGCGGGCTCGCTCTCCAGTATGATGATCGGCCAAATACCGGTTAGCCCGCTACCTGGCGCCTTGGTGACTACAGAATATATAGGTTCCGATACACCATCGGACGAATGCGAGATATCGAGTCGGGCACCTATCGGAAATTACGTGCTGCTAGTGTCGATTTCAGGCGGAACCGATCTCGACTGGAATAATGTCCTTCCCTACTGGACAAAGATTAGCTCGCTACTAGGGCCTCTAGAGAGCAGGCGGTAACCGGTAGGGGTACACCGTAGGATTGTCTTGCCGGCAGCAGCCGCATGGTTTGGTGATGAGACAGCCCAAGCACTTGCGCTGCCGTCGATCCGGCTTCGCTGATA
>JASHPP010000768.1 GCA_030038035.1 Trebonia sp. | reverse complement strand
GTGGCGGTGGAGTTCACCGCGATCTTCTGCGCGAGCCTGGCCAAGCTCGGCCAGGACTCGATCGTCCAGCGCGAGATCGGCGACGAAATCCGGTCGTCGACGTTCTCGGTATCCGAGACGCTTAACCAGGTCGCGAACGTGGCCGGCGGGCTGGTCGGCGTGCTGGTGTCGATGCTGGACAACGGGCAGGCTGGCCTAGCCATCGCCGCCGCGGGCCTTACGATCGCGCTCGTCATGCTGATCGCCCGGCGCAGGCAACGGGTTCGCGTCCGCGCGCCGATACGGTCCCAGCCCGCGAACACCAGATAGCGCCGCACCACGGCAAGCCTCCCCGGATAACCCGTGCGGCACCACCGGCAGCCCCCGCTCCCCGCGAACTGGGCCTCCCCCGTCCCACCAGCCCCTGACGTGCTCGCGGATGCGGCCATCCGAAGGGATGAAAGGGACTTCGCACACTCTGTGACCTTTTTCCGGTCCGTTATAGGCGATTTGTCCATGCAAGGAGTGTGCGAAGTGGGCAGGTGATGCTGGTGTGACGTCACTGTGTGCGGAGGCTCCCGCTGCTGCCGGCACCCGCGGGTCCCAGCCGCCCCGCAGCTCTCGCCCGCCCTCCGTCAGGTCGGGGTCGGGGTCGCGGGCGCCCTCGTCAGGTCAGTCCCGCGGGCGCGTCACTCGCGCCACTTGATCGCCGCGCGCCGGCGAGCTGTCACGTAGCCGTTGTCCGCGAACCAGCGGGCAGACTCCCTGATCGCCTCGCTCCCCGGCCGTGAGGTGTGGCCAAGCTCCGCGCGGGCCCGCTCGTCGTTGAAGATCATCCTGGTCGTGGTCATGCGCGCGGCCTCCAGCGGCACGCGGGGTTCCCTGCGCAGCAGCCGGCTTTCGATCAGCGTGGAGGCGGCCCCGGCCGTCACGGCCAGCCCTCGCGGGACCCTCAGCCGGGGCATGGGCAGGCCGGAGTAACTGGCCAGCGCCTGGAAAATCGCCCGCATCGACATGTTCTCCCCGCCCAGGATGTAGCTGCGGCCCTTGCCGCCGCGCTCGAGGGCGGCGATGTGGCCCAGTGCCAGATCCTGGACGTGGACGACGTTCAAGGCGGTATCGGTGAACGCGGGCATCTTTCCGTTGAGGAAGTCCAGCACTACCTTGCCGGTCGGCGTGGGGGCGACGTCCCCGGCCCCGAGCGGAAACGTCGGCAGGACGATGCAGACGTCAAGCCCCTCGGCGCAGGCCCTGAGCACCTCGTGCTCGGCGACGAACTTGGACCTCTTGTAGGGCCCGAACAGGTGGCCGATGTCGGCGTAGCATGTCTCGTCGGCCCCCTCGCCTGCCCAGGCGTTTCCGAGTCCGAGCACGCCGACTGTCGAGGTGAAGACCAGCCGCTCGCACCCCACGGCACGGACCGCGTTGAGCACGTTGAGCGTGCCGCCGACGTTCACGTGATAAAAGACGCGCGGGTCGCGGGCCCAGAAGCGGTAGATCGCCGCGAGGTGGAACACGAAGCGGGCGCCGGCGCAGGCGGCCCGTACGGCGGCGGCGTCGCGGATGTCGGCCTCGACACGCTCCGCGTCGATCAGCTCAAGGTTGCGGCAATCGGCACCCGGTTCGACCATGGCGACGACGCGCGCGCCCCTGGCGTGCAACGCCCTGGCGACGGCCGACCCGATGAACCCCGACGCGCCGGTGATGACCACCCGGTCCCCGGCGCTGAGGGCCGCGGCGCCGTTCAGTGGTCTTCCGTCATCGCTTGCGCCATTAGCTGTCACTGGCGTCCCGTCCATTACCAGGCCAACGGGCCACTCCCGGAGCACCCCTGGTGCACCTTTTAACCACATCGGTACCGCTGCCGTCAATGTCGGGCGCTGCCGCCGCCTGTCCCGGCGCTGGGTTCGCGTCGCTATCGGCGCTGGGGGCCTCCCTGCCGATAGGTTCGGCGGTGGGAGGCCCGCCGCCAAACAGGGTCCTTGCCGGTGGCGGCCGGCATCGGTCACGGCTCCAGGTCGTCGGCCACGGCGCGCAGCAAGGCGGCGATCTTCTTCGCTTCCCTCGCCTCCGGGTGCTTACCACGCCGGTAGACGTCGGAGATCCCGTCGAGCAGCTTCATGAGGTCCTCGATGATCGGGATCATCTCGTCGGGCTTCTTCCTTGAGTGCTTGGCAGCCGCGGTCGCGACAGCCGGCGGCGCCTCAAGTAGCCGCAGTTGGAGCGCCTGCGCGCCCTTGCGGCCCTCTACGATGCCAAACTCGACTCGCTGTCCCTTCCCAAGCGCGGTCGTCCCCGCCGGCAGCGCGGAAGAATGCACGAAGACCTCGCCTCCGTCGTCACGGGCGAGGAAACCGAACCCCTTTTCGGAGTCATACCACTTGACCTTGCCGGTAGGCACGAGCCAAACCTCACGTCCTTGGAAACTGACACCCGCCGGCCATGCCGCCGGCCGGGTGTGATGGGCGCCTTCTAGGCTATCGGTACCGCGCTGTGAATGGCAGCACGGCTATTGTGCCCCTAACCGCGCCCGGCGTGCGGCGATACGCCGCTCCGGGGGACGCAGTCCCGGCCGCCGCAGGGTAGCAGCCGGGGCCACGTCGGTCACGGCCTCACACGTTCGGATGGTGCTGGGACGGGATCGCGTGCGAGGCCGTGAGTCCATCGGCAGGTCAACTTCCCCCGGTGTCAAGATCGCAGTGAGGCTATACCCAGCGGTTTTGCGCGAAAACATGAGTCAGGAAGGCGGGAACGGCCCGGGTTTCCCCGGGCCGTTCCCGATCTCGGCCGTTATCCGCCGGATGAGGCTGGACGTCAGAAGTCCATGTCGCCGCCGCCAGGAGCGGCGGGGACCTTCTCCTTCTCCGGCTTCTCCGCGATCACTGCCTCGGTGGTGAGGAACAGGCCGGCGATCGACGCCGCGTTCTGCAGAGCCGAGCGGGTGACCTTCGCCGGGTCGATGATCCCGGCCTTGAACATGTCGGTGTACTGGCCGTCGTCGGCGTTCAGGCCCTGGCCAGGCGGCAGGGTCTTGACCTTCTCGACCACCACGCCGCCCTCCAGGCCCGCGTTGATCGCGATCTGCTTGAGCGGCTCCTCCACGGCACGGCGCACGATCGCGGCGCCGGTCGCCTCGTCGCCCGCAAGGTCGATCTTGTCGAAGGCGGTGCGGGCCGCCTGCAGCAGCGCCACGCCGCCGCCGGGCACGACACCCTCCTCGACCGCGGCCTTGGCGTTGCGCACCGCGTCCTCGATCCGGTGCTTGCGCTCCTTCAGCTCGACCTCGGTCGCCGCGCCGGCCTTGATGACGGCCACGCCGCCGGCCAGCTTGGCCAGCCGCTCCTGCAGCTTCTCGCGGTCGTAGTCGGAGTCGGTGTTGTCGATCTCGGTGCGGATCTGGTTGACCCGGCCCGAGATCTGGTCCGCGTCACCCGCGCCGTCGACGATCGTGGTCTCGTCCTTGGTCACGACGACCTTGCGCGCGCGGCCAAGCACGTCGAGGTCGACGCTGTCCAGCTTGAGCCCCACCTCTTCGCTGATGACCTGGCCACCGGTCAGGATGGCGATGTCACCGAGCATGGCCTTGCGGCGGTCGCCGAAGCCGGGCGCCTTGACCGCGACGGACCTGAACAGCCCGCGCATCTTGTTGACGACCAGCGTGGCCAGGGCTTCGCCGTCGACGTCCTCGGCGATGATGGCCAGCGGCTTGCCTGACTGCACGACCTTGTCGAGCAGCGGGAGCAGGTCCTTGTTGGCCGAGATCTTGGAGTTGACGACAAGGATGTACGGGTCCTCGAGGACGGCCTCGAGGCGCTCCGGGTCGGTGACGAAGTACGGCGCGATGTAGCCCTTGTCGAAGCGCATGCCCTCGGTGAGCTCAAGCTCGAGGCCGAAGGTGTTGGACTCCTCGACGGTGATGACGCCTTCCTTGCCGACCTTGTCCATGGCCTCGGCGATCATCTCGCCGATCGCCGTGTCGCCGGCCGAGATCGACGCGGTGGAAGCGATCTGCTCCTTGGTCTCCACGTCCTTGGCGAGATCGGACAGCTCCTCGCTGATCCGCTCGACTGCCGCCTCGATGCCGCGCTTCAGCGACATCGGGTTCGCGCCGGCGGCGACGTTCCGCAGGCCCTCGCGCACCAGCGCCTGGGCGAGCACGGTCGCCGTCGTCGTGCCGTCACCGGCAACATCGTCGGTCTTCTTCGCTACTTCCTTGACCAGCTCGGCACCGATCTTCTCCCACGGGTCCTCGAGCTCGATCTCCTTGGCGATGGACACGCCATCGTTGGTGATCGTGGGTGCGCCCCACTTCTTCTCGAGCACCACGTTCCGGCCCTTGGGGCCGAGGGTTACCTTCACGGCGTCGGCGAGCTGATTCATGCCGCGCTCGAGGCCGCGCCTGGCGTCCTCGTCAAACGCGATCATCTTCGCTGCCATTGGTTTCAGTCCTCCGTGGCGAACGCGTGAGACCGGCCGACGCCCGCGACGGACGGCATGCCAGGCGGCAGGCCCTTCCTGCCACCGGGCACTGCCTCATCGCCCGATCCCGCCGTTTGGCTGGCACTCTAACAGGGAGAGTGCCAAAGACATGTTTAGCACTCTCAGGGGGAGAGTGCAAACGTCAAGACCCCGCGAAGGGCATTCACCAGCCCGTGTGCCGGTCGCGCCGGCGACCACGCGGGACGGCGCCCGCGCCTAGCCCAGCGCGTCGAGCTGCTCGGTGAGCCACCGCGCAGGCGCGCGCCCCGATGCGGTCGCGGCGATCATCGCGGCCCGCCGCCGCCGCTCCGCGGCTGGCATGCTGAGCGCGGCGTGCAGCGCCTCCGCCGTGGCGGTCACGTCGTAGGGGTTGATGAGCAGCGCCTCGTCGCCGATCAGCGCCGCCGCGCCCGCCTCGCGGGAAAGCACGAGCGCGCAGCCGCGCTCGCTCAGGATGGGACCCTCTTCTGCGACCAGGTTCATGCCGTCCCGCAGCGGGTTGACAAGCAGCACGTCGGCGATCCGGCACGCGGCAAGGGAGCGCGCGTAGTCGTCCTTCACGTCGAGGACCAGCGGTTCCCAGTCCGGGGTGGCGAATTCGGCGTTGATGCCCGTGGCCAGCTCGTGGACGCGCGCGGTGTACTCGCGGTACTCGGCCAGCTCGGACCGGGACGGGTAGGCGAAGGCCAGGTGCAGCACGCGGCCGCGCCACCCCGGCCGCGTGAGCAGCAGCTCCCGGTAGGCGGCCAGGCCGCGCACGATGTTCTTGGACAGCTCGGTCCTGTCAACCCGGACGATCAGCTGCCGGCCATGCGCCATGGCCGCAAGCGCGTCCGCGTGCATGCTGACATCGGGCTGGCGGCCGCGGGCGCGCAGCGCCGTGCCGTCGACACCGAGCGGGTGCACGCCGACCTCGGTCGTGCGACCGCGGTACCTGACCTGCCCGGCGCCGCCGGCGCCCCGGGTCACCCGCGCGCCCAGCACGGCCTCGCAGCAGTCGAGGAAGGCCGCGGCCCAGCGCCCGGCGAGGAACCCCGCGTGGTCGGCGCCGAGCATCCCGTCCAGGATGGCGACGGCGATGTCGTCTGGCAGCAGCCGGTAGTAGTCCGGCGGCGCCCACGGGGTGTGCTCGAAGTGCGCGATCCGCGCGGCGGGCCGCCGCTCCCGCAGCAGCCGCGGTGCCAGCGCCAGGTGATAGTCCTGGATGAGCACCCGGGTGCCTGCCGTGCACTCCTGCGCGAGCGCGTCGGCGAAGGCCGCGTTGTACGCCATGTAGCAGCTCCAGTCGCGCCGGAACTCCGGTCCGAAACGCGGCTGGTTCGGGGTGTCGAAAAGCAGGTGGTGGACGAACCACAGCACCGAGTTGGCGATGCCGTTGTAGGCGGCGCTGAACATGTCAGACGGGATGTCGAGCATCCGCACCGGGGCGTCGCCGGGTTCGACCACCCGGTCGCCGCGCCGCGCGGCCTCCCTGTCGGCGTCGCTGAGCGCGGTGCACAGCCACAGGACCTCAACGTCGCAGGCTATCGCCGCCAGCCCCGACATCACACCGGATACCATCCCGCCACCGCCGCGGCTGGCGGTCAGCGACCCGTCCTCGGCGAAGGCGAACGAGACTGGACCCCGGTTCGAGGCAACGAGCACCAGCCGACTCGGGTCGTTAGTCATATGGTCCAACACTAGTTGAAACGATCATTAACCCGTTTGCCGGGGGTATTAGCCCGTCGGATACAGTGATTGCTGCCGTCGCCACTTGCCGTCGGCCTGCGACGGCAAGGAGCATGGCGTGACAACTGAATACCTCATCCAGAGGGGTGGAGGGATCGGCCCTGTGAAGCCCCGGCAACCTATCGCGCTTGCATGTCCGTCTACAGCACGGCGAGGCGCGTGACATGGTGCCAAGTCCGGCCCGCGGTCAGGGTGACCGCTGGAAAGATGGGGAAGGAAGCCCTCGCCGCGTGAACACCGCAACATCCCACCCGCGCCCTACCCGCCTCCCGTCGTCCGGGTTCGGCTATGCCACCGGGCTTTCCTGCCGGGAGTGCGGCCGCGTCTATCCGATCGGCCCGTACTACGCCTGCGAAGAGTGCTTCGGGCCGCTCGAGGTCTGTTACGACTTCCCCGCGCTGTCCCGGTACGACATCGAGGCCGGCCCGGCCAACATCTGGCGCTACGCGCCGCTGCTCCCCGTGCCGCCCGACATCGCGCTCCGGCCGACCACGGAACCCGGCTACACGAGGCTGATCCGGGCCGACAACCTGGCCCACGCCGTCGGCATGCGCAGGCTCTGGATCAAGGACGACCGGGGCAACCCGACCCACTCGTTCAAGGACCGGGTGGTCGCGGTGGCGCTGGCGGCCGCCACCGAGCTCGGCTTCAAGGTGCTCGCCTGCCCGTCGACAGGCAACCTGGCGAACGCGGTCGCGGCCGCCGCGGCCAGGGCCGGGATCAGGTCGGTGGTGCTCGTGCCCGCCGACCTCGAGCTGCAGAAGATCATCACGACCGCGGTCTACGGCGGCACGTTCGTCACCGTGGACGGTACCTACGACGACGTGAACCGGCTGGCGTCCGAGCTGGCCGGCGAGCACGAGGACTGGGCGTTCGTCAACGTCAACGTGCGGCCCTTCTACGCCGAGGGGTCCAAGACCATCGGCTTCGAGATCGCCGAGCAGCTCGGCTGGCGGCTGCCCGAGCAGGTCGTGGTGCCGATCGCCTCCGGGGCGCAGCTGGTCAAGGTCGACAAGGGCTTCGCCGAGCTGACCTCGCTCGGCCTGGTGGGCGAGCAGCCGTGGCGGGTGTTCGGTGCCCAGGCGACGGGCTGCTCGCCGGTATCGGCCGCGTTCGCCGCCGGGCATGACGTGGTGCGCCCGGTCCGGCCGGACACGATCGCCAAGTCGCTGGCCATCGGCAACCCGGCCGACGGGCCCTACGCGCTCGACGTGGCCCGGCGGACCGGCGGCGCGATCGCCGACGTCGGCGACGCCGAGATCGTCGAGGCGATCCGGCTGCTCGCGCAGACCGAGGGCATCTTCGGCGAGACCGCGGGCGGGGTCACCCTGGCCACGGCGCGCAAGCTGCTCGCCGAGGGCCGGCTCGACCCGGACGCGGAGACCGTGATCATCAACTCCGGTGACGGGCTCAAGACGCTGGACGCGGTGACCGGGGCGCTCCCCGTGCCGGCCCCGATCAGGGCGACCCTCGAGGCGTTCCAGGAGGCGGTCTCGTGACCGTGTCCGTTCGGATCCCTACCATCCTGCGGACGTACACGGGCGGCGCGGCCGAGGTGCCGGCGACCGAGGGCACCCTCCGCGAGGTCATCGCCAGCCTGGACGGCGCCTACCCCGGCATCGGCGGGCGGATCGTCGATGACGGCGGCAAACTGCGTAGGTTTGTCAACGTCTACGTGGGCGACGAGGACGTGCGCTTTGCCCACGGCCTGGACACGCAAGTGCCTGCAGGAGCGCAGGTTTCTGTCATTCCCGCGGTGGCTGGCGGTGCGCCGGTAGCGAACGCCGGCCTGGGCCAGATGGCGTGATTGGTGGGTAAGTGGCGCCAGACGCGCTCGGTACAGGGTAAGGTCAGTTCCGGTCGCGTCGGACGGGGATGAGGTCGGGTGCAGTGCGCCCGGCCGTTCTCGCCCTTCGCGATCGACGGGTTCCGCGGTTGCAAGGGCGGGGCTCGAGGCCCGAGCGCAGTTAGGGAGTTGTTTGGAATGGCTCAGGGCACCGTCAAATGGTTCAACCCGGACAAGGGATACGGCTTTATCGCCGTCGACGGTGGCAAGGACGTTTTCGTCCACTTCTCAGCGATCCAGTCGGATGGCTACCGCACCCTCGACGAGGGACAGCGGGTGGAGTTCGAGATCACGCAAAGCGACCGCGGCGCGCAGGCTGACAAGGTTCGCGTGGTCTCTTAGGTCGTTCGGCGGCCCCGGTTGGCCTGGGCCGCGGATCTGCCGGGTTCAGTCGGACGGCCCGGCCCCTCCAGGGGCCGGGCCGATCTGATTTCCCCGTGCGTTTGCACTCTCCCCCTGAGAGTGCTAAACATGATGACTGGCACTCTCCTAGTGTGAGTGCCAGCATGATGGCGGGATCGGGCGATGAGGCACGTCACGCGGACAGGAAGGGACTGTCCGTGCGGGTGCCGGCCGTCGCGGGCGTCGGCTCGATCCGCGCGTACGCCACGGAGGACTGGAGCCTATGGCAGCGAAGATGATCGCGTTTGACGAGGACGCCAGGCGCGGCCTCGAGCGCGGTATGAACCAGCTCGCCGACGCCGTGAAGGTAACCCTCGGCCCGAAGGGCCGGAACGTGGTGCTCGAGAAGAAGTGGGGCGCACCCACGATCACCAACGATGGCGTGTCCATCGCCAAGGAGATCGAGCTCGAGGACCCATGGGAGAAGATCGGCGCCGAGCTTGTCAAGGAAGTAGCGAAGAAGACCGACGACGTGGCCGGCGACGGCACGACGACGGCCACCGTGCTGGCCCAGGCGCTTGTGCGCGAGGGCCTGCGCAACGTTGCGGCGGGCGCCAACCCGATGTCGCTCAAGAAGGGCATCGAGGCGGCCGTCGAGCGGGTGAGCGAGGAGCTTTCCAAGCTCGCCAAGGACGTGGAGACGAAGGAGCAGATCGCCTCCACCGCCTCCATCTCGGCCGGTGACACGGCCATCGGCGAGATGATCGCCGAGGCCATGGACAAGGTCGGCAAGGAAGGCGTCATCACCGTCGAGGAGTCCAACACCTTCGGCCTGGAGCTCGAGCTCACCGAGGGCATGCGCTTCGACAAGGGCTACATCGCGCCCTACTTCGTCACCGACCCGGAGCGGCTCGAGGCGGTCCTCGAGGACCCGTACATCCTCGTGGCCAACTCCAAGATCTCGGCGAACAAGGACCTGCTCCCGCTGCTGGACAAGGTGGTGCAGACCGGCAAGCCGCTGGTCATCATCGCCGAGGACGTCGAGGGCGAGGCCCTGGCCACGCTGGTGGTGAACAAGATGCGCGGCCTGTTCAAGTCGGTGGCGGTTAAGGCCCCCGGCTTCGGCGACCGGCGCAAGGCCATGCTCGGTGACATCGCCATCCTGACCGGTGGCCAGGTCATCAGCGAGGAGATCGGCCTCAAGCTGGACAGCGTCGACCTG
>JASHPP010000767.1 GCA_030038035.1 Trebonia sp. | reverse complement strand
GCCTGCTGGTGCTCAACAGCGCGGGCCGTGTCGTGGAGACCTTCAGCGGACACGGCATCAACGGCCCGTGGGACATGACGGCGGTCAGCTTCGGGTACACGACCGACCTGTTCGTCGCTAACGTGCTCAACGGCACCGTGGCGGCGGGCGGCAAGATTGTCCACAAGGGAACCGTCCTGCGCCTCACGGTTACCAGGCCGCTGCACGGGATGCCCAAGCTGACCGCCGTGACCACGATCGGATCGGGGTTCGCGGAGGAAACCAACCTGGCCGCGCTCGTGATCGGGCCGACCGGGGTCGGGCTCGGCCGCAACGGGTGGCTGTACCTCGCGGACACCATCGAAAACAGGATCGCCGCCATCCCGGATGCGCTTACCCGCACCACGAGCGCGAAGACGGGGGTGACGGTGAGCAGGAACGGAGCCATCCAGGGCCCGCTCGGCCTGACGATCGCGCCGGACGGTGACATCCTCACCGTCAACTCACTGAACGGGAACCTCGTGGAGGTCACGCCGAAGGGTGCCCAGGTCGCTGTCAAGGCGCTGGACAAGTCTGGCTCCCCGCCGGGCGCCGGAGCGCTGTTCGGCCTTGCGCTGGCGCCGCACTTTACGGGCGTCTACTTTGTCGACGACGCGACCAACACCCTGGACCTGCTCCACTAGTGAGGGAATGGCGGCGGGAAGCCTCGCACGCCGGACGCTAGTGACCCCGAGGGGACCGCATGAGCCCCCTCGGGGTCCGGCGAGCGCTCTCAGACTCAGATAGCGGGAGGGCATCGGTAAGTTAGGACCCGAGCCGCATGTTTTTTGTCCGTTTTATACCTATTTCCGGCTGCCGTTCGGGTCCTATGTTGATCCCGCGGACACGGGCAGCGCCCGGTATGGGCGGTTTGTCCGCTTCGCCGGGCAGGGCGGCCGGGCGGACCGGATGAGTCCCCGAACGGGGGGATCCCCGGGGTGACGAACGGGGCCCCCCGGGGTGACGGTGGTCAACGGCCCGCACAGACCCCGGGAGCAAGTGGGCCGTTAAGGCCCAGCCGGGGGGCCCCGGGGGGTCGTCCCCCCGGGGGAACAGAGACACGCCGGCAGCGGTCTCTACGGAAATCTACGGTTCTCGCTAGAGGAAGCCATAGAGTCCGATTCGTGGACCCCGTGCGAAACCCGTACGCCCCCGGCGCCGGCCAGCGTCCGCCGGAGCTCGCCGGCCGCGACCGGGAGATCGGCCAGTTCGAGGTCGTGCTCGAGCGCGTGGCCCGGGCGCGGCCAGAGCGCAGCATGGTGCTCACCGGGCTGCGCGGCGTCGGCAAGACCGTGCTGCTGAACACGTTCCGGTCGATGGCGCTGCAGCGCCTGTGGGGTACCGGCAAGCTGGAGGCCCGGCCCGACCAGTCGATCCGCAGGCCCGTCGCCGCGGCACTGCACATGGCGGTGCGAGAGCTCGCTCCCCGGCACCGCGCGCCGGACCGGATCGACGCCTTCCTCGGGGTGCTCAAGGCATTCGCGCTGCGCGACCCGAAGGCGCCGAAAGGCACCTCGGTCACCGTGCAGCTCGGCATCGACGTGCCGGCCGCCCGCGGCCGGGCCGATTCCGGCGACCTCGAGGTGGACCTCACCGAGCTGTTCGCCGACGCCGCGTCGGTGGCGGCCGACCTCGGCGTGGGCGTCGCGCTGTTCGTCGACGAGATGCAGGACGTGCCCGCCCAGGACGTTTCTGCGCTGTGCGCGGCGTGCCACGAGCTCTCCCAGGTCGGCGGGCCGCTGATCGTGGTCGGCGCGGGGCTGCCGCACCTGCCGTCCGTGCTTTCGGCGAGCAAGAGCTACTCGGAGCGGCTCTTCAGGTACGTCCGCATCGACCGGCTGGACCGGGAGGCGGCCGACCAGGCGCTGATCGCCCCGGCCGCGCGGGAGGACGTGCTCTTCAAGCAGGAGGCGCTTGACGCGCTGTACGCGGCGGCCGACGGGTACCCGTACTTCGTCCAGGCATACGGCAAGGTCACCTGGGATGTCGCCGCGGGCAGCCCGGTGACCGCCGCGGACGTGGCGGTCGCGGAGCCGGAGGCCGAAGGCGAGCTCGCCGTCGGATTCTTCGGCAGCCGGTACGAGCGGGCGACCCCGGCCGAGCGAGAGTACATGCGGGCGATGGCCGCCATCGGCGACGAGCCCGTGCTCACCTCCAGCGTCGCCGATGAGCTTGGCCGCAAGCCGTCCAGCCTGTCCCCCGCCAGGGACGGGCTGATCAAGAAGGGGCTGATCTACAGCTCGGAGCGGGGGCTGATCGCGTTCACCGTGCCGCATTTCGGCAAGTTCCTCCGGTCGCAGCCGGCCTGAGCGGGCCGCCTCCTGGCGCGGAAAGGGGCCGACGGAACAGGCGCCACGGCCCGTTCGGGATATCGGATCTATTTCATTTTCTTGCGAATTTCCTAGAGTCGCTTAGAGATCCGCAGAGTGCCTGGGGCGGCGGTGCGGCGCACGGTGCGCCACGCCGTGCGGAACGCCCCGGTGCGGAGCGCCGCCGTGCGGCCCTCGCGCCGAGGCCGCGACAGGGTCACCGGTGTCAGCCGGGTCGACCGGGACGGCAGGTCCGGGAACCATGGCGGAGGGGTCGGCAGCGCCCGCGGCGCCGGCAATCCCCGGGACGCCGGCACTTCCCGGG
>JASHPP010000766.1 GCA_030038035.1 Trebonia sp. | reverse complement strand
TCCCTAGCGCGACGGGATCAGCGTGGCGGACGCGCCGCGGGCCTCGCTCAGCGCGGCGGTCATCATGTCCGCCGCCTGGCCCGCCGCGGCGAGGGCCTCGATCACGTCGGTGACCGAATCGTCCGGGTCCAGTCCGCAGTCGTGCGCGAGCTGCCCGTCCTCGTGCTTGATGACCAGGAACCTGGCCAGCTGCTCGCATAGCTGGGGCAGCCCCTGGCCGACCAGCTCAAGGCTCGCGACGATGTCGCGCACATCGCCGGGGCCGGTGAGTTCGCCCCCGCCGTGCGTCAGCTCGTTCAGCGCGCGGATCGCGCGCGCCGCCTGGCTGGCGAGCTCGGACGGGGTCATCGTGCTGGCCAGCTCGGTCACGTGTCCGCCCCGATGCTGAATTCGCGCGGAACTGGCACCTGCTCGGGCATCAATCTCCTTGAGGGGCTACCGGCGGGGGTCGCCTGGGCGCATCGGCCGACGCGCCCAGGCGGAAGGCTTACCTACACGATACGAGACGGCCCGCCGCGCGCCGGCACTCGGTTCGCCGGCCGTGACCGCCATCCGCCGCGGTGGCAAGCTGAAATGACGGTTCCTCTTTCTCTTGTTGGCACAGAGGAGGGGTTGGCGGTATGCGGTTAATCGAGCTGTCAGATCACCCGGGCGGGATGCTCAGGGATATTCAGCGGCAGCGCCGGGCGGACGACGGGCGTGCCCACGGGCAGTACGCGACCGCGCTGGCACGGCACAAGGCGCGGCTCGACCGGGTGCGGGCGCGACGCGATGAGGCGCGCGCCCGGCACCGGTGGTTCGGCTGGATCCGCGGGATCGTCGCCGTCTTGGCCGAGCAGCGAAGGCTTCCGCGGCCGCCGGCCTCGGTCAGCGCGCCGACCGCCCGGGAGGAGTCGATCGCGGCCGGAATGGCCGGCGAACGGCGGATGGCGACCGAACTCGGCCACGTCCTTGGCGACGAATGGGTGCTCTTCCGCGGCTATCGCAACAGCCGCGGCGAGATCGACCACCTGCTGCTTGGGCCGCGCGGGCTGTTCGCCATCGAAGTCAAGTACCACAACGCCACCGTCTATGTCAGCGGCGACGACTGGCGCTTCGAGAAATTCGATCGCTGGGGCAACCGGGTCGAGCAGGGCCGCATTGCCGACCGCACGGGACGTTCGCCGAGCGTGCAGCTCAACCAGCCCGCCGACGAGCTCGAGAGGTTCCTGCAAAGCCGGGGGCAGCCGGTGTCGATAACCAGGGTCGTGGTACTCAACCATCCGCGGTCGCGGGTTGGCGGCCATAAGAACCTGACCGTCAAGGTCGCGACCTCGTCGCAGTACATCGTTGACCTGGTGCGCGAGTCCCAGGTCGATCTCCAGGGCAGCCGCCGATCCCAGCTCGCGCGCCTGATCGAGCAGGACCACCGCTTCCACAACCGCCGCCGGACACCGCGCTGAGCGGGCGCGGATTCGCGCCGGCGTTATCCGAGATCGCGGCCGACTATGACCGGCACGATCCGGCTTATCCTGACGAACTCCCCGACCACGAGGCCAGTTGTCAACGACTCGGGCGGCCGATTCGCGCCAGCACGGTCGCTGCCCTGGTCACGGCACGGCGCACGTCGTAAATCGGGGCCGGGCACCTGCGTGCCCTAGGCGGCTGCGCCGGCTTACCGCCGGCCCGGTCAACGGGAAAGAAAAGGGCACCTCTGACCGGCATTTTCCGTCCCGTTAAGCGCCATGCCTGGAATGCCTGAATCTGGCATTCGGGCATTTAGGGCATAACGGGCCCGTTAGCCGGGCGCCCCAGGCAGTCCGGGCCGTCCGCTGTGGGGACGGGCGGGATGGAATG
Organism: Trebonia sp.; assembly: GCA_030038035.1. The sequence continues at coordinate 1,357 of JASHPP010000766.1, read as the reverse complement.
CCGCCGCGACCGCGTACCCGCGATGAGGGCGGCGCGGGACGGAAGATGGGGATGGGGCGGGAAGTGACATAGCAGGACGCTTCCGTTGCCGTGGGAATCTGGGCCGTGGCGCGGGCGCTGACCCAGACGTGAAAAAGAAGATCGGCTTCCTCAGCTTCGGGCACTGGCGGGACATCCCGGGGTCGCACACGCGCAGCGCCGCAGACTCGCTGCTGCAGACGATCGAACTGGCCCAGGCCGCAGAAGAGATCGGCGCCGACGGGGCGTTCGTGCGGGTCCACCACTGGGAGCGGCAGCTCGCCTCGCCGTTCCCGCTGCTGTCGGCCATCGCGGCGCGGACGAGCCGGATCGAGATCGGCACCGCGGTCATCGACATGCGGTACGAGAATCCCCTTTATATGAGTGAGGAAGCCGCGGCAGCCGACCTTATCAGCGGCGGGCGCCTGCAGCTCGGGGTCAGCCGGGGGTCGCCGGAGATCGCCCTGCGCGGGGCGGAGTCGTTCGGGTACGTGCCCGCGGAGGGGGAGACCGCCGCGGACAACGCGCGGCGCAAGACGGAGATCTTCCTTGCCGCGATCAAGGGCGCCGCCGTCGCGCGGACCGACCCCGGGCGAAGCGGCATCAGCGGCGGGCTGGCCATCCAGCCCCAGTCGCCGGGCCTGGCCGACCGGATCTGGTGGGGCGCCGGATCCAACGCCACGGCCCAGTGGGCCGCCGGGCTCGGCATGAACCTGCAGTCCTCCACGCTCAAGGACCACGAGTCAGACGAGCCGTTCCACGTCCAGCAGGCCAGGCAGATCCAGGTCTTCCGCGACGCGTGGCAGGAAGCGGGCCACGCGCGCGAGCCCCGTGTCTCGGTGAGCCGTTCGATCTTCGCGCTGACGGACAAGCAAGACTGGACGTACTTCGGCGACCGCAACCAGGACGAGGATCAGGTCGGCTTCATCGACAACGAGCACCAGGCGATCTTCGGCCGCACCTACGCGGCCGAGCCGGACAAGCTGATCGAACAGCTCAAGGAGGACGAGGCGATCGCCGCCGCCGACACGCTGCTGCTCACGGTCCCGAATCAGCTGGGCGTCGACTACAACGCCCACGTGCTCGAGTCGGTCCTCACCCTGGTGGCCCCGGCCCTCGGCTGGCGCTAGCCGGCGACACCGTGACCGTCCAGCCGCACGCGGGGCACGTGAGCTCCCGCGTCTCGCCCTCATCGGGCAGCCAGAACTCGATAACCGCGCCGCACGCATGGCAGCCGAGCCCCGTCGGCTCCGGCGGCCCGTACGAACGCGCGACCCGCGCGACGTACTCGTGCAGGGGCCCGAGCGACACGGCGGCCCGCCGGGCGTCCACGTTCTCC
>JASHPP010000001.1 GCA_030038035.1 Trebonia sp. | reverse complement strand
GGCCAGCGGGTGGTTCGTGGCGCAGATCACCATGAGCGGCTCGTCCGCCAGCGGCCGGACCCTCAGGCCGGCCGGTGCCGCGCCGGGAAGTGACAGCAGCGCCAGGTCAAGCTCGCCGCTGATGACCTCGCCCGCCAGTTCCGCCGAACCGCCACTCGCGACCCGCAGCCGCACGAGGACGCCCGGGTGCTGCCGGTGGAACCGCCCGAGGAGCGCGGGCACGTCGACCGGGCCGGTGGCGATCATCGTGCCGATCGACAGCGTCCCCCGCAGCCCGGCCGTCGCCTCGGCGACCGCGTCCGCCGCCGCCTGCGCGGCGGCGAGCGTGGCCCGCGCCTCTGGCAGCAGCGCCCGCCCCGCGTCGGTGAGGGTGACCCGGTGCCTGTCCCTGTCGAACAGCGTGGCGCCGAGCTCCCGCTCCAGCCCCTGGATCGCGCTCGACACCCCTGACTGCACGACGTGCAGCCGCCGCGACGCGCGGGTGAAGGACAACTCCTCCGCTACCGCTATGAAGTACTCCAGGTGACGCAACTCCACACGCTCATCATCTCCCGCCGGCGGTCGCGCGGCCCTAATACGGCGTCGGGTCGGCCATCGCCTTGCGGATGCGGGCGATCACCACCTCCGGGGTGTCGAAGAGCTCGCGCCAGGTGAAATGCACCACCTTGTAGCCGGCGTCGCGCAGCAGCCGGTCGCGCCTGAACTGCGCGAGGATGTCATCCCGGCTCGTGTACTTCGCCAGGCCGTCGGCCTCCGCGATCGTCTTGTGCTGCTCCCAGCAGAAGTCGACCCGGTAGCCGAACCCCGGGCCGCGGATCGTGACTTGAAGCTGCGGTGCTTGCAGGCCGAACGCGTCGAACCGCACGCGGGCGCACGACTCGAGCGCCGATTCCGCTAAAGGGCTGCTGAACGCGACGGCATGCCTGGCCGAGGCGATCCGCGGCCATCGCGCGCAGGCTTCGCAGACACGCGCGAGCTCCTCCTTCGTCGTCGCTCCGGCGCGCAACGCGGAGTCCGCCGCGACGACCGCGTCCATGAACGGCGCCGCGCGCGCCAGGTCGATGACCGTGCGGGCGGGCGTGGTGACCCGCGTACCGAATGCCTTTGCCACGTGCTGGTCAGGGAGTTCGGCGCGGTGGAAGAGGATGCCGGCCGTCGCGCGCGTTCTTCTCGGCCTCGGTCGCGGGCAGGTCAGCGTCACAACCTCCGCTGACGGCTGTTTCAGCAGCTCGAAGCCGTGGATCAGGGCTGCGGAATGGTGGCTGCCGACCACATCGCGCCCGACGCAAGCGCGTACCGCGGCGACCTGGAGCGCGTGCGCGTAGCGCGGGTTGTTCGCGGCCGCGGCCGCGGCCCGTCGGGTGGCGTAGGCACCGTACCGTACCTGCACCAGGTCGCCGGAACGCACGAGCGTGCGCAACTGGGCCGTCGTCACGCCCGCAGCCCGCCACTGGGCGTATGTCCTGACCGTTGCCTTACGAAGCGTATCTGGATAATTCCGAAGAGTCACATTATGCGGTATGCCCGCTGTTCAGCGTCGGCATGCCGGCCGACTTCGTACACTCTGTGACCTTTTTTCGGTACGTTATGGGCGATTTGTCCATGCATGGAGTGTGCAAAGTGGACAGGTGATGCGGATGTGACGGCTGATGTCGTGGCGGAGGGAGTCGGCGGCAGCGCGGCCGGCGGCGCGCCGCCGCGGGCAGCGCACCGCCGCGGGCGGCGGGGAGCTGAGCACCACGGGGCGTCGGAGCGCGGCACGCCGACTGGGTCCGGCACGGGCGAACGGGCTCCGCTGCATCGCTCATGGCGCGGATCATCGCGCCAGTTAGCCTGCAACTGTCACGGATCGTGTTATAAGACTGTGATTAGCGTCACAGAATGCCAGGTAAACCTCCCGACTTCTTTCTTGCCGAAGTTGCGGGCAGATCAACTTCCTTTCTGGCATCGTTGATCGGCAGCGGTAGATAAGGCGGCACGGACCGAAGGGACTGCGTTGTCACGACACCGGACCGCGATGCTTGAGGCGACAAGGCCAGCGTCGGCGACCGCGACCTTCGAGTCGCGAAGTGCGGCAACTGACGGGTGGAGTTCGGCACGCGGGTCGCGGAGTTCCCACCGCAAGCGGCGGGGCATCTTCCACCGCACAGGAATTGTCCTGCCCGCTTTTGTCGTCGCGGTCGTACTCGTCGCGGCGGTGGCCGTCGGCGCCAAGGTGATGAGCCGCGCTGGCAGCGGCGCGAACAGCCTGGCGGAGGCCATCGACTCGCTCCCGCACAGCGGTTCGGTCGCGATGCTCGAGCAAGAGCGGCAGCTGCTCATCGTGATGAACGCGGCCGCGAAGACGCTTACCGTGGCGTCCAAGCCCGTGATGGTGAACCCCTCGCAGGTCATCGCGGCGCAGTCCGACAGCGCATCCTCCTCTTCCGACTCCGAGGGAATCACCAGCATCAGCGCCCCGCCCCCTGACCCGGGTACCGCACAGGAGATCGGGTACGAGATGCTCCCCTCATTCGGCTTCAGCCAGCAGACTCAGTGGGGCTGCCTGCTCGACCTGTGGAACCGGGAGAGCGGCTGGGTGTACGACGCGGAAAACGCCAGCGGCGCGTACGGCATCCCGCAGGCCCTGCCCGGCAGCAAGATGGCAAGCGCCGGCCCGGACTGGCAGACCGACCCGACTACTCAGATCAAATGGGGCCTCGGGTACATCAAGCAGGTATATGGCACGCCGTGTGCAGCCTGGAATTTCGAGCTGGCGAACAATTATTATTAAGTCTTGCTTACGGCAGCCGGATTGCCGCAATGCAGCAAGGATTCCCGTGTTATGCGGCCCGCAGCTCGATCTGCTCCTTGTGTTCGCTTAGCTACGCTTTGCGCCGCCTCCGATGGCAGGTTCCGTGCCGCTTCGGCGGCGATGCGTTGCATTTGGCAACGCGATGTGGCCCGATGGGCGGTTTCGGCCCGAATGTGACATTCGTCATACTGGTCCGCCACGAGCGGAGAATTCGCAAGTCAGACGGCATTTCGCGGCGCTCGCGGCAATGCGGATAACGGTGGCGTGATCTACATCACATGGCGTTATGGCCGTTACACGGCGAATCGTCTGGCATGGTCGACTGCTGCAAGCACTCCGGCATGCGTGACGGTCACCCTGAGTGACCTGGCGCCCTGACCCGCGTCAAGTCCGCCTGCCCGACGTCTGCCGCCCGCCGGCGATGCTTCCCGGCGATCGCGGATCGTGGTCGTCAGGAGTGGAAACAGCGCGTGTCGCATGGTGTGGACACGCGCCCGACCGAAGGTTCTTCCTTGACACGGCATTTGCCGCATGTAAGACCGACCAAATTCACCGTTCTCGCCGCCGGCGGCGCGCTCTGCGTCGCTACCGCGGCCGCGGCGACCGCGGCCACCTGGCCGTCCGCGTCAGCCGCTCCCTCCAGGGCAGCCGTGCAGGCGGTGTCCGGCCGCGCCGGCCACCCGGCTGGCGCGG
>JASHPP010000107.1 GCA_030038035.1 Trebonia sp. | reverse complement strand
GGCCGGGCGCCTGGAATGGTCGCATTGGCTGCGCGGCACGCCGGTCCCTGACTTCCCCTCATACTTCTCAGGCGCGCCTGTCGTCTACCCGCCGCTGGCGGCGCTGGCGGCTGTCGATGGCCTCGCCGGTGCCCGGATCCTGTCGCTTTGCTTCATGCTGGCGGCGACGTGCTGCCTGTACGGCACCGGCGGCCGGGGCTTCATCTGGTTCGACTACAACAAGTACGCCGGCCATGACTGGCTCCTGCAAGGCGACGCGAAGGCGCTCGCGGCCTTCCACGCGGACGCGGTGAAGTACCAGAAATCCTGAGTGAGCGCCTACGGGGGCAGGGCGGTTATCGGGAAGGCTTTTCGGAGCTGGGGGGCCGAGGATCTTTCCCGTTCCCTCGTCGGCGGCGCCGGGACGAGGGCGGCGCGGGAATGGTGGTACCGGCGGGGCTGGGGTTGCCTGCGAGGCGGGCCCGGGCCGCGCCTGGCCGCTCAGCCGCCGAGGCGGCGGGTGAAGCCGGGCGGGATGACCAGGTCGTCGGGCGATAGCTCGGAGATCGACGAGCGGCCGAGGCCGAGCAGGCAGGCGTCGATGCCGCTGCGCATCAGGTCGAGGACGTTCTCCACGCCGGCCTGGCCGGCCGCGGCGAGGCCCCACAGGTAGGCGCGCCCGATCAGCACCGCGCGGGCGCCGAGGGCGAGCGCCTTGACCACGTCGCCGCCGCGCCGGACGCCGCCGTCGAGCAGCACCTCCACCTGGTCACCGACCGCGTGCGCGATGTCGGGCAGCAGCCGGATGGTGGCCGGCGTGCCGTCCAGGTTGTTGCCGCCGTGGTTGGAGACCGAGATCGCGGTCACCCCCGCGTCGACGGCGCGCTTGGCGTCGTCGATCCTGGTCACGCCCTTGAGCATGAACGGGCCGCCCCACTGCTCGCGCAGCCAGGCCACGTCGTCCCAGGACGGCGGGGTCGTGCCCATCCACTGCCCGTAGGCGCCGAAGAACGTCGGCGCCGGCCCGCCGTCGGCCGGCAGGTTCGGCACGGTCAGGTCGGGGAACTTCCCCGTCCTGGCCCACTCGAGGAACCAGGCCGGGCGGGCCAGCCCTTCCGGCGCCATGCGGAGCATCTCGCGCAGCGTCATCTTCTCCGGGATGTGCGGGCTGCCCCAGTCCCTGCCGAACGAGAACGACCAGTCCAGCGTCGCGATCAGCCCGACCGCGCCGGCCTTGCGGGCCCGGTCCATGCGCGCCGCCAGGTCATCGCGCGAGCCGACCCAGTACAGCTGGAAGAACGTCCGCGGGTTCGCCGCCACGACCTCCTCGATCGGCTTGCTCGCGAACGACGAAAGGCTCATCACGGTGCCGCGGGCGGCGGCGGCCCGCGCGACCGCGACCTCGCCGTCCGGGTGCACGGCCTGCACCCCGGTCGGCGAGATCACGACGGGCAGTGAAATCGGCTGGCCCATCACGGTCGTGGCCATCTCCCGCGTGGCAGGCAGCCCCGCGACATGCGGCGCGAACCCCAGCTCGGAGAACGCCGCCACGTTGTCGCGGCTGGTCACGCCCGCCTCGGCGCCGGCCACCAGCGCGCCGTACACCGACTTGGGCAGCCGCCGCTTGGCACGCCGCTGCGCGACCGCGACGGTCTCGAACCACTTGTTAGCCATAACCTCATCACGACCCTTTGCCAATGCCTGTCCGCGCGGGACGCGGGCTTACAGCGCGCCCTTGCCCGCCAGCCCCGCCGGGTGCGGGGCGAGCGCCTGCACATCCAGGGGACCGGCAAGCTTGCCCTCCAGGGCGGCCCGCAGGCCCGCGAGGCCGGCGCCCTTGATGTGGGTTTCCACCGCGTCCTGCGACGCGTACTTCTCGATCATGACCAGGCGGCCGTCCTGCCCCTCGTGCAGCGCGTAGAGCTCACAGCCAGGCTCCTCGCTGTGCACCTGGGCGATGGCGGCCTCGAAGGCCGCGATGACTTCGGCCTTGTGCTCGGGGGCCGGGAACGCGGTGGCGACGATGATGACGCTCATGGGGCTCCGTTTCTATCTGCTGAAGAACGAACTGAGGGCGGGTGCTACATCCCGGTAGGTGCGGACCTTCCGGAGCCGGCCGCGGCCTAGCCGGGCGAGGTCGCGGGCCAGGTCGGGATCCTGCTCGCCGGTCGTGTCGAGCAGGACGTCCAGCCTTGGCAGCCGCGCCGCGAACGGCCGGGGGTCGGGACCGGCGTTATGGACGCAGTCTGACAGCAGCAGCACCCTCGCGTCACGGGCCGGGACCCTGGCGAGCTCGCGCCGCGCCACTTGCAGCGGGAACGCCAGATTCGTCAGCCCGCGCGCTGGTATCGCCGCGATCGACGCCGCCAGTTCCTGCGGCGCGACCCGGCGCCCGAGGCGCGCCAGCACCGCCGCGTCCGACCAGAACGCGATCACCGCGAGGTCGTCGCGCGCCAGCTCCGCCGCGAGCGCGCCGACCGTAGCCGCCGCTGTCCGCACCCGCTCTCCCCGCATCGACCCGGAAACATCGACAAGCAGTGCTACCGAACGACGGGTCGCGACTGCCTCGCGCACCACGATGTCCTCGTCTTCTGGCACCGGGTGCTCCGCGAGCTGCTCCACCGTCCGGTCCATGTCGATGTCGTCAGAACCGCCCCGGTAGGGGACGCTCGCGAGCTCGCCTGCGCCACGGCGCGCGGTCAGGTCGCGCCGCGCCCGCGGCACCGCCAGCCGCGCGGCGATCTCCCGCGCCCGGCGCAGCGTCTCCGGATCCGGAACGGCGGCCGGATCGGTGATCGCGGCCAGCGTTCCCTCCTCCTCGTCGGTCGTGGCGGGCCCGCCGCTGCCCGCCGCCTGGGGATTCCTCCCGCTGCCTGGATGCCCGCCGCTCAGCACCGTCCCTGAGCCGCTGCCCGGCGAGACGTCGAGCAGCGTCGGCTCCCCGGTCAGCTCCTTCGGCCTGCGGTGCAGCGGCCGAAGGCCCCTGGCCGGATCGCGGCGCGCTGACGCCTGTCCAGGCCGGCGGACGGGGGAGTCCGCCGCTACGGCTCTTCAACCAGGGGCCGCCGCCGCCGGCCCGAGCAGGAAGTGGTCTTCCCAGATCTGCCGCAGTACCTGCTCGGGGGCGGCGTCGACGGTCTCGTCGAGGAAGATCCGGCCGGAGAGCGCGACCACCATCGCGTCGTAGACCACGTCACGGTAGCGGGTTTCGTCTGGGACAGCCGCCACGGTCCGTTCGGGATAGAGCTTGAGAAGCTCACCGGCGACCAGCGTCAGGTCGATCGCGCCGCGGACGCTGCTGCCCTGCCTGATGTCCTCGTGCGAGCGGGTGGCCCTGGTCAGCGCCACCGCGTCCGCGACGAGCCGGTCATAGACGGCGGGCTTGAGCTCGGACAGCGGCGCGCGCAGCGCCACGATGCCCCGCTCGGCCTGCTCGTCCTGGTACGTGATCGCCAGCCGGCACAGCCGGTCGTGCACGGAGGTGGACAGCCGGGTGGTGCCGATGTTGTCGTAGGGGTTCATCGACGCGATGACCCGGAACGTGTCCCTGGCGACCACCTCACCGGCCCGGGGCACGGCGATGCGGCGTTCGGCCATCGCGGTGAGCAGGGTGTTCAGGCTGTCCTCGGGCGCCCGGTTGAACTCTTCTATGTAGAGGAACCCGCCGTTGCGCATCGCCTCGACAAGCGGCCCGTCGACGAAGTTGTCCGCGCTGTAGTCCTCGCGCAGCACCCGGGCCGGGTTGTGGTGCCCGACCAGCTTCGCCGGCGTCAGGTCCGCGTTGCCCTCGACGAACACGAGCGGGATGCCCCACTCGGCGGTGATCGCCCGCAGCAGGGTCGACTTGCTGGTGCCGGGCGGGCCCTCCAGGATGATGTCGCGGCCCGCCGCGACGGCCGCGAGCACAAGGTTGAGCTCCCGTTCCCGGCCCACCACGCGGGCGCGGACCCGGTCTCGGACGTGTGCCAGCGTGCCCAGGCCGCCGCGGCGCTCGCTCATCGGATCGTGTTCCCGGCGTCGACCGTGAACTCAAGCCCGGTCACGTACCGGGCCTCGTCGGAGGCGAGGAACAGCACCGCGTTGCTGATGTCCCGCGGCTGCGTGGTCTCCACGGGCAGCGTGTTCATGAAGATCGGGCCGAGGTTCGGGTCCTTGCCGAGCAGCGACTCCAGCCCGCCGAGCCCGGTGCCCATCGGGGTGTTCACCCCGGTCGGGTGCACGGTGTTCACCCGGATGCTGTGCCTGGCGAGCTCGTTGGCCATGGTCCTGGCGATGCCGACGACGCCGTGCTTGGCGGCCACGTAGGGCGCGAGGTAGGGCAGGCCCTTGATGCCGGCGGTGGAGCTCGTGCAGATGATCGACCCGCCGCCGTTGGCGATCAGGTGCGGCGCGGCGGCGACCATCGTGTTCCACACGCCGGTCAGGTTGGTGTCGAGGGTGTCCTGCCAGACCTGCGGTGTCACCTGGTCCCAGCTCTGCACGGTGCAGATGCCGGCGTTGGCGACGACGATGTCGAGCCTGCCGAGCTGGGCGACGCCGTCGTCGACCGCCTTCTTGAGCGCCCGCGCGTCGCGGACGTCCGCCTGGGTGGCGATGATCCGCCGGTCGAGCGCCTCCACGTCCTTGACGGTCTGCGCGAGGTCTGCTTGCGTGCTCATGCCGTAGGGCACCGTCGCGTAGTCGGTGAGGATGTCGACGGCGATGATGTCGGCGCCCTCTTCGGCGAGCCGGATCGCGTGACTGCGGCCCTGGCCGCGTCCCGCGCCGGTGATGAAGGCGACCTTGCCTGCTACTCGTCCTGCCATGGTGTTCGTCGTTCTCCTTTTACTTGATGAAAGCGCCCGCGTCGACTGGCAGGGTCACGCCGGTGATGTAGCGGGCTTCGTCCGAGGCGAGGAAGAGCACCGCGTTGCTGATGTCGACGGGCTCCACCCACGGGATCGGCAGCGCGTTCAGCGCCTGGAAGACCGGTGCCGCGGACTCCCGGGTCGGGTGCGGGTTGTCGGGCTGGAACAG
>JASHPP010000765.1 GCA_030038035.1 Trebonia sp. | reverse complement strand
ACCGTGCTCGGCGAGCACGAGGGCACCTACGGGTTCACCGTCGGGCAGCGCAAGGGGCTGCGCGTGGACCGCCCCGCCGCCGACGGCGCGCCGCGGTACGTGCTCAGCATCGAACCGGTGGCCCGCACGGTCACGGTCGGCCCGGCCAGCGGCCTGCAGGTGCGCGAGATCACCGCGCAGCGCCCGGTCTGGACCGGCTGCCCGCCGCCGCGCGAGCCGATCCAGTGCGAAGTCCAGCTGCGGGCACATGGCGAGGTGCACCCGTGCAGCGCGCGGCAAGATGGCGAAACGCTGCAGATCAACCTGCGTAGCCCGGCCAGCGCCGTGGCGGTCGGCCAGGCGGCGGTTCTCTATAGCGGCGACACCGTACTTGGCAGCGGCACGATCGCGGTCGCTCGCCAAGCGTCCTACACGTCGCCGTAGAGGTGCCTGTTCAGCTCCCTGGGCCGGGTCGACTCAGGCCAGGACTCTGTGTAGAAGTTCATGACGGCGACAACCCTGATGTCCGACTCCGCGGCTAGCGGTCTCGCGTAGTGCGAACGCTCCCGGGCGTCGAAGATGATCAGGTGCCCTGCGTGCGGCCTGATGATAGAGCAGTCCAACTCCACCGCGGCGATGTCCGCCGCCGCGGGATCGTTCCCGAAGACGAGCTCGCCACCCATGGCATGGTCGGTGCAGAAGAGTACGCCCGTGAGCGGGTTAGAGTCGACATGATTCTCGAACCGCATCGCAGTCCCGCGCTGCACGTTGAGGACAACGCCGTAACGGTGGTCGCGCGCCACGACGACGGCCTCGGTACACGCTTCACGTGCCAGTTCGAGAAATATGCCGTGGTAGGACTCATAAAGCCAGGGCAACTGCAGCCGCACCTGATCGGCGTGGACCCGGCCGCGGTTAATATGCGCCACGTCCGCCGCCTCCCGCGACAGGATAGGCGTCCGCGGGAACTGCCTGAAATCGGCCTCGATGGCCGCCGCGATGATTTCCCGCTGCCAGCCCGCCGGAAGGAGGCTGTTTACATCGAACGTGGTCCACCGGAATCGTCGCACTGCGGAGCGGTACTGGGCGGCCGGACCGGAGTGGTGCTTAGCCACGGCACCTCCAACTCTCGGCTCTTCAGCGGTCCACCCGCTACCTGGCATCCCGCACGGGACCTAGTTGCGGCGCAGTGCGCCCCCGGCACCGTTACAAGAAAAAGTGATTTATAATCTTATATTCAGTTCGCTGAGGCGGGAATACAGGACGGGATGACACTTCCTGTCAGGCCAGGACGACGGAAGCCCGTGCCCGGAGTCGCAGATGGCTACGCCGCCGGCGCCGCTGCGGGCGGCGGCACCGACGGCGTGCTGAACACCGGACGATCATCACAAGCACCACTACACCCGGCGCAGGACGCGTTGCGCATCCAGCGCCTCAAAGGCAGGTGCGTAGGGTTTTGGGGTCGTAGTGCTCATACCGGTATTGCGCTGACGGTCGTGCGCGTCTTTTAGCCATGAATGCCTCCTCACCCTATAGTCGCCTAAAGCCCCCGGGCCGAGACCGGCGCCCGCCTTGGCCCAGCCCAGGGCAAGCATTTCGCTGCCCTGAGTCTGTTACCCCACCGAAGCCTCACTGGTCACGTGCTGGTGCAGCGAGCTCCTCCGGAACTTTGCCGTAATTCATCACGAACTGGTGTCGGTCTGCGGGAAGAACGGTAATGGTTACACGGAAGGGATATACACCTTCCGCCGTCTCCTCGTAGCCGGTTCGAATCAAAGAGACCACGGGGACGCGACCGTCGTCTGGCAGACCGAAGAATCTCGCCTCGTTCTCATTCGGCGGGCGAACCAGAATCCTGACCCGGTATCCGCACTGGATGAGCCCCAGCGTTTTCCCGAGGTATTCGACAGTGCCTTCCTCGATGTCCCTGGCTCTCATCAGTGCTGGTGCGCCGTTGCCGCGCGACATGAGTTCTATGGGGTAGAACGTCGTCTGCAGCGACCACGGAGTTCGGCCCATGGAGAACTCCTGGTGCCTGATGAGGACCTCGGCGCCTTCGGGGATGCGAAGTCGCTCGGCCACATACCCGGGCGCGAACTTGACTTCTACTGTCGGAACGGATGCGTACGGTTCCCCCTCCGGCCAGTCATCTTGCTCCGGCTCGCCGGCCTGTTCTTCCGTGCCCTCTTGCCTGGCCTTCTCCCGTTCTTGGCGCGCCTGCTCTTGCCTTTGCGATCGGCGCTTGCTGATCTCGGCGAAGGCGGCTTTTCCCTCACCGCCGGCCATGCCAGTCTCTGGGTCTTCGGACAGCGTAGTGACGATTGGCTCAATTCGCCGCACGACAAAGGTCCCCTGGCCTGGCCGGGTCTCGACCAGCCCCCGAATGGCGAGCCACTTGATCGCGTCTCGAATGGTGTTCCGCGACGCGTCGTAGTCGGGAAGCCTGGCACCGGGCCCGAGTTCGCCGGATTCGATCTTCCGCCGTAGGTCCTGGGCAATCTGCCTATACAGGGGCTCAGCCATCACACCTCCCGCGCAGGCTTGCTGGCAGGCCAGCCATCCCAACCACCCCACCAACCCCGATGTTGCCACAGTCTGACCGGCTTGCAGGCGAGGCTCTGGGCGTGTCGCGCCACTGACCTCTGTTGCTACCCGTTCTGGGCTGACCTACACAACCTATACCACACGTTGGGATGGATAGGATGGCAGGGTTTGTCGGTCCGCCTGGTTCAGGCAGAACTAGTGGCATCATTCCAGAAGCCGCCGCCCCTGCGGGTTCGATAGCAAATAAAAGCTCATGTGACAGGCAGCCGCCCGTGCCGGCGCCCGCCCGGCTGAGGGCCTCAGGAGGCAGGCGGCTCCCGGGGTTCCTCTTCGTACCGGGGGTGCGGTGGGTCGCCTACGTTGACGATGAACTGGTTCCGGTCGGCGGGGAACACCGTCACTGTGAGCCGGATTGGTGCCTTCTGCTGATCGAACGCGGTCCGGAAGATCTCGAAAACTATCGAGTCGTGGCCGATACCGAAGAATTTCTGCTCGACCTCGCTCGGCGACCGCGCGGTTATCCAGTCCCGGTAGCTGGCCTGAACGCGGCCGATCGCCTCGGCCAGGTAACGGACGGTGCCCTCGGTGATGTCCTCCGCCATCATCAGCCGTGTCGCGCCCATTCTGATGAAGTCCATCGGGTAGAAGGACGTCTGAAGCGACCACGGGATGTCATCGATATGCCGTTGCTGGTGCCGGCTGATCACGTGCGCGCCCGCTGGAAGGCGGAGGCGCCTGGTGATTGCGGTCGGCGCTACCTGGACTTCGACCTTTGGCGCACTGCTCTTCGGCAGCCGGTGCTGCTCGCTCACCTGGGATAGGTACTGGGCACTCTCGCCGCCGCCGAACCCGGTCCTCGGGTCCGCGGTGAGGTCGGTGACAAACGGATCGACGCTCATCGTCACAAAGGTGCCCTGGCCTGGCCTGGTCTCAACCATTCCCATGCCTACGAGCCGCTTGATCGCGTCCCTGATGGTGTTCCGCGAGGCGACGTATTTCGCGCGCAGCTCCAGCTCGGTCGGCAACTGGCTGCCTCGCGCGATGGCTCCGGAGTCAATCTGCGTGCGGATGTCCTCAGCGATCTGCTGATACATCGGCGTCTGCATCATGACTCCTCCCATAGATACCAACCATCAGAATGATTCCACTTGATCGGATCATTCGGTAGTGCGGGGCTATCAGAACTATGGTGATTTAGTTGTCTTTCTGCGCCAATAGGTTGGGATGATCGGGATGGCATGCATGTTTGCCGGGCATCTTAACAGGCTTATCGGAACGGCGGGGATAGCCCAGCACCAAGGGCTGAAATTGATCCCGGTTCGGCATGCTGTACCAGCTACCCCAACATGTCTGGCAGTACTTCCCGGTCTCCTCAGAGGAATATGTCCTATAGCTGGGTTTAACAGCTGTAAATCGGGCATTCTGTGGGTAGGTACCACCTGTTGGTATAGGTGAGGTAGGCTGATCAGCCCTTCTAGGTGGTACACCATATGAATCGCGGATGCTGGCCACCGGTTCCGGCATCAGCAACAGCAAGAGGCCTGCGGACTGGTCACCACCAGCCCGCAGGGAGCGGGGCCGAGGGAAGACAGCCCGTCGGCGAAGTACGGGAGGCCGTCATGGGCGAGTACGAGATAGCGGCGATCATGCTCCTCGTCGGGTTTCTCGGAGGGGTCTTGGCAGGGATAGTCGCGATTGTGTCGATCGCGTCGCGGCGAGAAGACCAGCTTTACACCCTGAACGGTGACGCGCCGGACGCGATGTGCCGCGCTGGGCGGCGGCTCACCGGGATGCGCGCGCCCGGCAGCAGGTTCTCGGGGATCGAACCGCCGTTCGCCGGCGAGGAGCTCGATGAGGGTCCGCGCTGGCCAGTTAGCGGGTTCAGGGGCCTATAAGCCAGGCGCGACGCAGGGGCCGCGCCAGGGCCGGCGGCCCGCGATGTCCTGTTAGCCAGGCTCTGCGGGCCGCCGGGGCAGCCGCTGCAGGCACTGTCCCCGGCGACGCCAGTGTGCATCCGGGACCTGCGCCCTTCGCCCGGCTAAGCTCGGCAGCGTGGCTGAACTGGCTGGCAAGGCGTTCCCCTGGGCACCGGGCACCGCGACCGGGATCGGGTCGATGCCCGGCGGCGACCCGCTCGAGGCGGCCCGGACCGTCGCCGGGGAGCTGCCGGACTTCCCGTACCTGGCCGAACTCCCCGGCCGCGGCCCCGGCGCCGACATGATAGGCCGGGCGGCGGCCCTCCTCGTCGACATCCCGGCCGAGGTCACGCCGCGCGGCTGGCGGATCGCCGAGCGCCCCGGCCGGGACCTGCGCCGCGCCGCGTCGATGCTCTCGTCGGACCTGGACGCGATGGAGGAGGTCCTCGACGGCTACGCGGGGCTGGTCAAGATCCAGGTCTGCGGCCCGTGGACGCTCGCCGCGACGCTGGAGCAGCCGCGCTCGCTGACCGCCGCGCTCGCCGATCCCGGCCTGGTCGCCGACCTCGCCTCCTCGCTGGCCGAAGGAGCCGCCAGGCACGCGGCGGAGGTCGCCAAGCGCGTCCCGCGGGCGACCCTGGTCGTGCAGTTCGACGAGCCCGCGCTGCCCGCCGTCGCCGCGGGCGCGGTGCCGACCGCGAGCGGGCTGTCCCGCGTCCGCGCGGTCGAGGAGGAGGTGCTGCGGAGCAGGCTCAACGAAGTGCTCGCCGCCACCGGCCGCTACACGATCGTGCACTGCTGCAGTCGGGGGTGCCCGTTCGGGATAATCACGGGAGCGGGGGCGGATGCGGTGTCGTTCGACCTGCGCCTGCTGCGGCGCGATGACTACGACGAGCTCGCCGCGACGGCTGAGGCCGGTGCGGGGCTGCTGGCCGGAGCCATGTCGTTCGATTATCCCGAACGAAGGGGTGTTACTCCCACCGACACCGCCCGGACCGTGCAAGTGGCATGGCGCACGATCGCGCTTCCCGCGGCCCGGTGCGCGCCCCAGGTCGTGGTCACGCCCGCCTGCGGGCTTGCCGCGGCATCCCCCGCGCAGGCGCGGGAGGCGCTGCGCTGGTGCAGGGAAGCGGCGCGGATCCTGCCCGAGATGATGGAGGAGCTGGGGTGATGGAGCTGGCCCAGGCCCGGCAGCGGCACGCGGAGCTGAGCGAGAAGCTGACCGAGGCGCAGTACAGGTACTACGTCCTCGACGCGCCGACGATCTCCGACGCCGACTACGACGCGGACATGCGCGCGCTTGAGCGGATCGAGGAGGAGTTCCCCGAGCTGCGCACCCCTGACTCGCCGACCCAGAACGTGGGCGGCGGGCTCTCGACCCTGTTCACCC
>JASHPP010000764.1 GCA_030038035.1 Trebonia sp. | reverse complement strand
GGTTCTGCTCCCGGGTCAGGATGCTGTTGCCCGGCAGCGGCGCGATCGCCGCGTGCGCCGCGGCGACGGCTTCCCGCTGGCTGTCGTATGGGCCGTTCACCGGGCACGCCCCAGGCGGCGGGCCAGGTCCGCGACCGCGTCGGCGTGCGTGGCGCCCGAGCCGGTCTCCCGCAGGCGCCCGTTGCCGTCGCGCAGGTCGGCCCACCACCAGCCGTCCCACGCCGTGTCCGGCGCGTAGGTGAGCGTGTGCCCGTCGGCGAGCAGGCTGGCTACGGCCGCCGGGAGGCCGGCGGGCTCGGTGATGATCACGCAGGCGTCCATGACGACGAGCTCGCCGAGCACCGTCGCCATGTACGCCCTGGTGAGCTGCCCGGCCGTGTAGGCGTCGAGGTACCGTGCCAGGTGGTCGCCTGCGGGCTTGGGCTGGCACGGCTCGCCCGCGGGCGTCTGGCACAGCGGGCAGGCGCGGCTGCGCGCCGTGCTGAGCGCCTGCGGGGTGATGGTGTTGACTGTCATCGGGATCTCCGTCCGGGATAGCGGCTGGGGGTCTGAGCCCGGGCCGGGTGTTCGCGCACCCGGCCCGGGCCGTTCTGCTAGCTGTTCAGCGGGGGGTCGTACTCGGCCAGGCCCCACTTCTCGTATTCGCTGTCGTCGTCGCTGGTGAGGATGGCGATCTGCTGCTCGTGCGGGAGGCTGCCGAAGTCCATCGCTTGCTCCTGTCCTGTCGTCTGGTGTATATACACCAGCCTAGCATGGTGTCTATACACCGGCAAGGCGGGAGGGCTAGATTTTGCATATACACCGCTGCTACTATCGGGGGCATGCCGAACAAGCCGTCCACGCCCAACCGCGCGGTGCGCATCGACGACGAGACATGGGAGCAGCTCGGCGACGCCGCCGCCGCCGCGGGCACCGACCGGTCCGCGGTGCTCCGCGAGCTCGCCCGCTGGTGGCTGCGCCGCCCGGGCGCGAAGATGCCGCCCAGGCCCGGGCGGCAGGATTCCTAGCCGACGCGTGAAGGGTGTGAAGCTTCCGGAGCTTTGCGCCCCACGCGTGCGCGCGAGGGCGGGAGCCAAACCCGGGAGCCAAACGCCACGATCGGCGGCGACGGGACGCGAACCTGAGCGGAGGTCAGCGGGCACGGCGCCGAGGCGCTGTGAAGCGCTGCGGTCTGTCGCGGAGGGACCGTCCACGCGATTGACGCATGGAAAATTGGGTACCCAGCTAAGCACGCGGGGGGAATCGCGAAGGGGGTGCTGCGCGGTGCAGACGACCACCAAGACCAGGCGCCGGTTCCCCGCGCGTGCGCTCCACGTCGTCGACATCGAGAACCTCGCCGGCACCGCGATCCCCAGCCAGCTCCAGGTCAGCGCCCTGCAGCGGCGGTACGTGGCGCGCCTTGGCCTGCGCCCTGATGACCAGGTGGTGATGGCCGCGAGCCACCTGGGCCTGCTGAACGCGGCACTGGGCTGGCCGCACGCGCGCTACCGGGTCAGGTCCGGGCCGCACGGCGCGGACCTGGAGCTGCTCGACGTGCTGCAGAACGAGGACGTGGCCGCCAGGTTCACGCACGTCGTGATCGGCTCGGGTGACGGCGTGTTCCGCCAGGCGGCGGCACACCTGGCGGGCCGCGGTGTCTGGGTGACCGTAGCGAGCCGCTGGGGCAGCCTGTCCCCGTCCCTGGCACGGGCCGCCAGGGACGTGGTCTACCTGGACGTGCCGCAAATCGCGGCCGCGTAAGCCTGTGCGCCGGCCGGCGAGGCGGGCATCCTGGACGCATGAGCATGCCGGCGGTCACGGACCGGTGATGTCCTGGGAGCACTTCGTGCTCGGTACCGCCGACCCCGCCGCCGTGCGGGCGGCCGCGGGCGACCCCGCGGGATCGGGCATGCTGGCGGCCTGCCGCGCCCTGCTCACCGAACTCGGCCGGGACCCCGGGAACGTCGACGAGGACCGGGTCCGCGCCAGCTACCCCGGCGTGCAGACCCTCCGGCTGCCCGGCAGCGGGCTGGTGGTCACGGTCGGCGAGCTGAACATCCTGCCCGACTACTTCTCGCGCCCGGCCGACGTGGCACAAGCGCCGGCCCGCTACCTGCTGCCGATCCTGCAGTCGGTCCGCGCCTGGAACATCAGGGAACTGCGCCGGACCGCCGGCCTGCCGCCCCCCGGCCGCCGGCGGCTCGCCGGCGCGCTCCCGTACCCGGCCTTCGGCGCGCTGGCCGAAATCGGCGAGGGTTTCCAGCTCGCGCGGCTCGGCTCCCGGTGCGGAATCCCGCCCTGGGAGCGCTATCCCTGCGTGGTCGCGCGCAACGCCGGCCACTTCGCCCCGTTCTCCTGGTACCGCTGGCAGCGCTTCCACCTGGCGGCCAGGGATCTCATCGGCGCGGCGGCCGCCGTCGGCGACCACGAGGAGCGCGAGGCGCTGCGCACCCGGGCCCGGGTCTGCGCGGGCTACGCCGACCACTTCCTGCAGGACTCGTTCGCCGCCGGGCACCTGATCAACAAGATGCAGGTCATGCAGTGGTACGCGGAGTGGCTGGCGGGCTCGCGCTTCCCCGTGCCCGACCGCGGGCAGCTCGCCGCGCTGACCGTGCGCGCGCAGCCGTACCTGCACGGCCCCGGCCACTACCGCCCCCGGCCGGCCGGTGACGGCACCGATCGGCTGCTGCCCGCCCGCGACCCGGGCACACCGCCGGTCACCGACCCGCAGGCCGCGCTTGAGGCCGCGACTGCCGGGGAGAGGATGCTGGGCAGCGGGGTCAAGGGCAATGATCATTCCGAACGATCCGTGGCCTTCGCCCGCTACCGCACCTTCCTTGCCAGCAGCGTGGCGCAGTCGGCGGCGGGGGTGCTGCACGGCTACTTCAACAAGCGCTCCCTCGTGGTGAGCGCCGGCCAGGACGGCAGCAGGTACCGGGCGTGGGGGGACTGGTCGATGCTCGCAGGAGCCGAAGGCGCGGGCCGCGCGGCGGACGCCGCCGCGCTGTCCAGGCAGGCGATAACCGACCTGCTCGAGCGCGGCGAGACAGCGGTCAGCAGCCGGAAGATCTTCGAGCTGTTCCCCGATCATGTCGAACAGGACGGCGTGCTGCTCGATCTTCCGAGCTGGCACGAGACGTACCTGCGCGGGCGGTGCGCCACCGACTTTTTCCGCAGGCGGTCCACCCAGCTCACCCGGGCTTTCCTGACCGTGACCTTCCGCCGGCTTGGCGCGCTTGACCCGGCTGGCTGACCGGTCAGCCCTTCCCTTTCTTGCTGTTATCAGAGCCGTCGCGGTCGTCGTCGCCCGCGTTCGGCGCGGTCCCGAGCAGCTCGCCGAGCACGGCGTCGGTGTCCGCGCCGAGCACCGGCGCGGGGCGGACCTCGCCGCCGGTACCCGGCTGGGCCAGCGGGCTCCCCGTCGCGAGCACCTGCCCGACGCCCGGCTGGTCGATCAGCCGGACCAGGGGATTGCCCAGCAGGCCGGGATCGGCGGCCAGCTCCGCGAACGTGCGGTACCGCTCCCACAGCACCGAGGTCCCCGCGAACGCGGCCGCGATCTGCGCCACCGTGTGCCGCGCGAACCAGGGGGCAAGCAGCGCGGCGATCACCTCGCGGTGCTCGTAGCGGTCGTCCTCCCGCGCGAAATCGGCGCCGAGCAGGCCTGCCAGCCCGGTGAACGTCTCGGTCAGCCCGGTGGCGGCGGCGAGGTCGGCGAAATGCCGCCCGGTGAGGGTCACGACCATGACGCGGGCGCCGCCCTTCGCCAGGAAGTCCCTGGCGAAGCCGCCGTACAGATGGTTGCCGATTCGCGGGCGGCCGGCCCCGGTCAGCTGCCCCTGGGCGAGCAAGCCGAGGTGACCGGTGACGGCGAGCGCCACGTCCGCAAGCGCCAGGGTGATCGCGCGCCCCTGCCCGGTGCGGCGCCTGTGCCGTTCTGCGGCCAGCAGGCCGACCGCCGCGTACAGCCCGCAGGCCACGTCCCAGGCCGGCAGCACGTGGTTCACCGGTCCCCGCGTGCCCTCGGGGCCCGTCGCGAGCGGAAAGCCGGTGGCGGCGCTGACCGTGTAGTCCACCGCGGCGCCCCCGTCGTGCCTGCCGGTGATCCGCAGGTGGATCAGGTCGGGCCGGCGGGCGGCCAGCGACTCATACGACAGCCAGGGCAGGCCCGCGTTGGTGAGCACGATCCCGCCGTCCGGGCCTGAGCCTGCCACCAGGTCCGCCACGGTGTCGCGGCCGCGGGCTGAGCGGAAGTCGAGGGTGACGGAGCGCTTGCCCTTGTTCAGCCCGGTCCAGTACAGGCTCGTGCCCGAGGGGGCCAGCGGCCACCGGGTGACGTCCGCCGCGCCGCCGGCCGGATCGATGCGGATGACCTCGGCGCCGAGCTGGGCGAGCGTCATCCCGCCGAGCGGCGCGGCGACGAAGCTGGAGATCTCCAGGATCCGCAGGCCGGCCAGCGGGGCGTCGTCGTGGTTGGGCATGGAGCCGCCTTGATGGCTTGCAGGTCAGTGGTGCGTGTCCTCCATGCTGCCAGCCAGCGTGCCCGCGGGAGTCGGCCCGGTCCGTTCGGGATGAAAGAAGGCCTTGGCGGGGCGGCGGGGCAGCCTGGCCGCGGGCCGCGTCAGGCGGCGATGAGCGCGTCGGTCAGCGGGTCGATGCCGGCCAGCTTCGCCTCCAGGTCAGGATCGAGATGGTAGCGGGCCCCCAGGGTCGCGGGCGCGTAGTAGGACACCCTCGTCTGGCCGGCGTCATCCCACACGAGGACCTTGAGCGGCAGGTCGAGCGCGGACAGCGGCTCGGCGGCCATCACCGGCGTCCCCGCGGCCGGATTCCCGAAGAGCACGAGCACGGTCTCCCGCAGGTCCAGCCCCGCCTGGCGTGCCTCGGCGGCCTGGTCGATCACCGCGAAGACCTTCATCCCCCGCGCGGTCACCAGTCCGGTCAGCCGCGCGACCGTGCCGGCCACCGGCCGCGGGCTGAGCTTGGTGATGATGCCTTCCTCGTTCGCGCCGATTCCGCCGCTCATGGTCGCCCTCCGTTTCCGCGCGAGCACTGTCGCGACTGATGCTACTGACATCTCACCCTCCGCACCCGACCCCCTGACTGCGGTCAACCGCGTGTGGCACGCTAGTGTGCGGCCAAAACCGAAGGGGGTCCCCCGTGCCACTGCCCTCCGAGCCGGAACCGCAGCCGGTGGTGAGCCCGCTGACCGCTGCCGCGATCTTCCTGGTGCTGACGGTGAACCCGGGAGGCGAGGAGACCGCGCGCGGCGTGCTTTCTGACATGGCGGCACTGCAGCGCTCGGTCGGGTTCCGGATCCCCGAGGCCAGCCTGCAGTGCGTCGCGGCGATCGGCTCGCGAGCCTGGGACCGCCTGTTCGACGGGCCACGGCCGGCCGAGCTGCACCCGTTCCAGGAGCTTTCCGGTCCGCGGCACCGCGCGCCCGCCACGCCAGGGGACCTGCTGTTCCACATCAGGGCGAGCCGGATGGACCTGTGCTTCGAGTTCGCCACCCAGGTGATGGCCCGGCTGGCCGGGGCGGTGACGGTCGCCGACGAAGTGCACGGGTTCCGCTACTTCGACGAGCGGGACCTGATCGGGTTCGTCGACGGCACCGAGTCGCCCGGCGGCCGGGCCGGTACCGTCGCCGCCATCGTCGGCGGCCAGGATCCGCAGTTCGCCGGGGGCAGCTACGTGATCGTGCAGAAGTACCTGCACGACCTTCCCGCCTGGAACGCGCTGCCCATCGAGGAGCAGGAGCGCGTGATCGGCCGCACCAAGCTGGCCGACATCGAGCTTCCCGACGACGTCAAGCCGGCGAACTCGCATGTGGCGCTGAACACGGTGACCGGACCGGATGGCGAGGAGCAGCAGATCGTGCGGGCGAACATGCCCTTCGGCGACGTCGGGCGCGCGGAG
>JASHPP010000763.1 GCA_030038035.1 Trebonia sp. | reverse complement strand
CCGTACAGTCCCTGCACCAGCTGGTAGGACGCCTGCGGGTAGTCGATCAGGTTCTGCTGGCTGAACGGGTGCAGCCAGATGCTGAACCGGGTGCCGACGTGGGAGAACAGCTCGGCGGCGAGGAAGGCGCCCCCGACGAAGCTGACGAACCCGATCAGCAGCCAGGAGGTCCGCGACGTCGCGATGTAGATCATCGCGACGAACAGGCCCATGAACACCGCGCTCGTGCCGATGTCGCTTTCCGCGACGAGCAGCATCAGGCTGACCAGCCAGACCACTGCGATAGGGCCGAGGTCGCGGCCCCGCGGCAGGTCGATGCCGAGCACCCGGCGGCCGGCCAGCGACAGCACGTCGCGCTTGGCGACCAGGTAGCCGGCGAAGCTCGCCGCCAATGCCAGCTTCGCGAACTCCTCTGGCTGGATGCTGCCCAGGCCGGGGATCGCGATCTGGATCTTGGCGCCCGTGCCCGCGACCCCGCTGATGCTCGACGGCAGGAACGCGGGCAGCGCGATGAGGATGACCCCGATGAGGCCGAGCAGGTAGGTGTAGCGCTGCAGCACCCGCGGTTCCTTGACAAACACGAGGAAAGCCACGAAGCAGCCGATGCCGAGCAGCGTGTACACGATCTGCAAGGTCACCGCTGACGAGCCCAGCGTGGTGATCGGGATCGTGGTTCCCTGGGTGTTGACCGGACCCGGATTGCCGTTCCTGCCCGCCTCGTGCAGCCGGTAGATCATCACGATCCCGAGCCCGTTGAGCAGCGCCGCGAGCGGCACGAGCAGCGGGTCCGCGTACGGCGCCCAGCGGCACACCGCCAGGTGAGCGCCGATGATGATCGCCACGAACGCGATCATGTAGGCGACCAGGCTTGACAGCCGCTGGCCCTGCAGGCTGAACGCGGTGTTCGCGAACGCGAACGCCACGATGGCGAAC
This sequence comes from Trebonia sp., assembly GCA_030038035.1. The sequence continues at coordinate 8,790 of JASHPP010000763.1, read as the reverse complement.
GCGAACACGAGCATGATCAGCTCGGTGCGCCTGCGGCTGGCAGGGAGGTCCTCCGGCGGCTGGCTGCCCAGCGCCGGGGACGGCATCGTGATGCTGCTCACGCAGGCGCCGCCGTCGTCGCGGACGCCTTGGCAGTCGCCCTGGCCGGCGACGGCTTCGCCCGCGGCGTCGCGGTCGGCGTCGCTGTGGTTCCTGTGGTCGGCGAGGTGACCGGCTGGCCGCCCGGGAGCTGGCTCGCCGGAATGCCGAACGCGGACGCGGGCGCGCAGTCGGCCCCGTCGGGCACCGGCGGTTCCGCGCCCGGGCTGGCGGCCGGGGTGACCTTTGTCTTCTTCAGCTGGTCGGCGGCCAGCTCAGCCTGATACCAGTTCCGCAGAGCGGTCCACTTCTGGAGGCAGTCGCTGACCGAGCGCCTGATGCCGTTGACGAGGCTCTGCGCGCTGGCCAGGCTGCTTGCCGGTATCGTCTGCCTGATCATGTCCTGGTTGCTGGCCACCACCTGGCTGAGCGGCACGTCCGTCCGCTGGACGAGGCTGGACAGGCTGATACCCGCGACGCTCTGGTTGACACCGCGGAAGATCGCGACGTTGCCGTCCTGCACGCCGACGTAATACTGGCCCTGGACATACCGCCAGAAGCCGTAGCTGCCGCCGCCGATCAGCAGCACGAGCAGCACGAGCACCGTCGTCACGATCGGCCACCGTCGCTTGCCCTCCGGCTGCCCGCCGTAGCCCTCTTCGTCCTCGTCCTCGTCGTACCGGTGCCTGGCACGATGGCTGTGCCGCCCGCCGCCGGCCGTTCCCGTGCCGGTACTGGCGCCGAAGCCGGGGCCGGTATCGGTGCCGTCCTGCTCCTGCGTGCCGTCCTGGCCGTTGTATCCATTGCTCCACACGCCCGTGGCGTCGTCAGGCAGCGCCCGCTGCGGTGTGGTCCTCGTCAGCCGCATCGCCCGCGTCGCCGGGGAGCTCTGCCGTACCGGGGGGCGCAGCTCGGCAGGAGAGCCTTGCGACGCGGCGCCGGCCAGCACGGGGACGTGGGTCGGCGGCAGCGTCGTGGTCTGCGTGTCGACGACGTCGGCCACGATGCAGGTGATGTTGTCAGGACCGCCGCCCCTGATCGCGAGCTCGACGAGCTGCAGCGTGACCTGGTCCAGGTCCCACAGGGAGCTAAGCGTCTGGTGCAGCGTCTGCTCGCTCACCACGCCGGACAGGCCGTCGGAACAGAGCAGGTAGCGGTCGCCCGCCATCGTCTCGTGCGGGAACAGGTCCGGCTCGGCGACCGTCCTGCCGTCGAGCGCCCGCAGCAGCAGCGACCGGTGGGGGTGCGTGGCCACGTCGTCTTCGGTGATCTTGCCCTCGTCGACCAGCGACTGGACCAGCGTGTGGTCATGCGTTATCTGGTAGAACTGGCCGCTGCGCAGCAGGTAAGCGCGCGAGTCACCGATATGGCACAGCGCCGCGTGGCCGTCCGACCACAGCAGCGCGGTCAGCGTGGTGCCCATGCCCTCGATCGAGGGGTCGGAGGTGATCAGCTCCTGCAGCCGCAGGTTCGCACTCGCGACCCCGTCGGCGAGCGTGCTCACCAGGTCCGCGCCCAGGTCCTCGGCGTCGAGCGAGGAGAGCGAGATGATCGTCTCAGCGGCCGCGACCTCGCCGGCCGCATGGCCCCCCATGCCATCGGCGACCGCGAGCAGGTGCGGCCCCGCGTACGCCGCGTCCTCGTTCCCTTCACGGAGGAGGCCGACGTCTGAACGTACCGCATAGCGGAGTACTAGTGTCATCTGCGCAGTTCCAGAACGGTCTTACCGATGCGGATCGGCACGCCCAGCGGCACAGGCGTCGGCCGTGTCACCTTCTGCCGGTCCAGGTAGGTGCCGTTGGTAGAGCCGAGATCCTCCACAATCCACTGACCGTCCTGCGGAAAAATCCGGGCATGTCGGCTTGAAGCGTAGTCGTCGTTGAGCACCAGTGTGGCATCATTCGCCCGCCCAAGCGTGATCTGCTGCTGGGCGAGATCGAGGCTGGTGCCCTTCAGTGCGCCGGCCGTGACGATGAGGAAGCGCGGCGAACCACGGCTGGGGCGCCCTGGTTTGGTCGGCCGCGGCTGGCGCGGTGGCCTGACGGCCTGCTGCTGGAGTGTCCTTGTGCGCCGGGACGTGGCCGGGCCGCCGAGCAGGTCGGTGCGGACCACGCCGATCGCGGCTATCACGAACAGCCAGAGCACGGCCAGGAAGGCCATCCTGATGATCGTGAGGGACAGCTCGCTCATCCGCGTCCTCGCCTCGGACCCCTAGTAGCCGGTGCCTGCGTAGCCGCTGCCCTGGCCATCCTGACGATCCTGCCGGAAGACCAGGGTCGTCCGGCCCAGCGAAACGTGGGTTCCGTCGCTGAGCGCGACCCGCCTGATCGGCTGGCCGTTGACGAACGTGCCGTTCGTAGAGCCTAGGTCCACGAGGACCACCTGGTCATTCTCCACCCGCAACTCCGCGTGGTGCCTGGACACGCCGGGATCAACCAGCCGAAGGTCGCAGTCCGTGCCACGGCCGAGCAGCGTAACCGGGGTCTGCAGCTCGTAGGTGCGCTGATCGCCGTCAGGTCCCTGGCGGCCGGGAGCGCCTTGTCCTGCACCCGGGGCGGACACGATCAGCCGCGGGTGACCAGGGAACCCCCGTCCGCGCGTCCTGGGCAGGTCACTGGCGGGCAGCCGGATCTCGCCACCCTCGATGGTCGAGCCGCGGATGACGCCAGACCGGATCCGGAACGTGCCCGTGGTCAGGTCGCCCACGCCCTCGAACCGCATCCGCACCGGGCCGACGAACGAGTAACCCTGCTCCTTGGCGTAGTCCCTGGCCAGGTTGGCCAGCTCCACCCCCAGGCTCTCGGCGTACACGTTAAGACGGTCGTGGTCGCTCTCGGCCAGTTCGACGACGAAGTCGTTCGGCACCAGGGTACGGCCCTGGGCCACGATGGCGGCCCTGTCGTCCATCTCCCGCTGCACCGCGCTAGCCACTTCGACCGGCTGCAACTCGGATTTGAAGGCGCGCGCGAAAGCACCCTCTACCATGCCTTCAAGTCGGCGCTCGAAGCGCTGCAGAACTCCCAACGTGCCACCTCCCTTCCGTCCCTTGTCCCCGATGGTATCCGGGGCGCGGGAGCGCTCGCGGTCGTGCTAACCTAACTCGTTGCCCCGGGCGGGTGGCGGAACGGCAGACGCGCACGGTTCAGGTCCGTGTGTCCGAAAGGACGTGAGGGTTCAAATCCCTCCTCGCCCACTGATATATGGACCCGCGCCGGCTCTTTTATTCGCGTCGGCACCTGATGCGGCGATTTCCGCTAACGGCACGATGATGACCGGGCAGTCGGCGTGGCGGGCGAGCCATCCAGGCACCGAACCCGCGATGCGATGCCAGAAATGCGCGGGCGCGCCGATCACCAGCGCGTCGGCATTGAATTCCGCGGCGGTAGCGGCGAGTTCCCGCGCCGGGCTGCCGCGCCTGGTGCGGACGTGCACGTCGACCTCCGCGTCGCCTGTGACTAGGTCGATTTCACCTAGAAGCCATCGCTCAAGCGCCTCGGTATCCCGCGGCACGCCCACCACCTGCCCGGTCAGCGGCTCGCAGTACACACCGGAAGAGCACACGTACACCACGAGCAGCGGCCGGCCGAGCCGCTTGGATACCCCGGCCGCGTAGGCGAGGGCGTTGCGGCTGGGCGCCGAGCCGTCATAACCCACGATCACCGGATGCTCGAGCCGGAGCGCGGCCGCGATCGATTCGGCGTGGTCTTCACGCCGGCGCTGGGTCGGCCCCGGGCGCCCTGGCTCGCGCCGCTGAGACCGGCGCCGCTCCGGTCCGGGATGCGACGGGCTCGACTCTGCCTGGTCCATGGTGCGCGTCCCTAGCGGGAGACCGCTTTCTGGTCAGCCATACCGTGATGGATGCCCCGGATCAACGGTGTTACTCGTATCTGAAAAGCACTATAGGCCAGGGCGGGCCCATATGGTGAGTAGTCGCGGACCGCGCGGGGTTCGTGCCTCGTCGTTCGTGACGTGGCACGATGTTCAGGTGACCGCACACCAGGCGGAGGCGACAAGCAGCCGGACGGACGCGACAGCGCGCGCCGTGATCGAATGCGCGGCCGACGCCATCGTCGCCTTCGGCACGGACCGGACCGTGCTGCTGTGGAACCCGGCAGCCGAGCGGATGTTCGGCTGGACCGCGGCGGAGGTGGTGGGCCTCGAACCGCCGATTATCCCGGAGGAACTGAAGGCGGAGCACAACGCCGTCCTTGAGCGTGTCCGCGGCGGCGGCCAGATCTCGTTCGCGACTCGCAGGATACGCAAGGACGGCACGGTCATCGACCTGCGGATCGACACAAGCGCGCTGACCGACGGCCTCGGCGAGGTAACCGGCTGGGTCAACGTCTGCCACCAGACCGGTGAGGATGACCTGGCAAGGCACTACATGGCCGAGCGCGCCCGGGTGGTCCGCAGGCTCGGCGACGTGGTCGCCGACATGAGCGCGCAGCGCGACCTTGAATCGGTGCTCGACCGCATCGCGGCCAGCCTGCGCGAGCTGACAAGCGCCGACGCGGGCGGCTTCGTGCTCATCGAGGACGACACGCTCAGGCTGGTCAGCACGGCGGGCCTGCCCACGCGGCTGCGCGGCCGGACCGCGACGCTGCCGGGGAGCCTGGTCGGCGAGCTCATGCAGTCGGGCAAGACGGTCATGATGGCGACCGGCGAATCCGGCGGCTTCGACGACCTGATCTGGTCGGCCCTGCCCGGCCTGCACACGATCGCGCTGAGCCTGTCGCACGTGGCGGGCAAGCCCTACGGCGCCCTGTACGCGCTCTACAGCAGGCGCAAGCTGAGCCACGTCGAGCTTGAGCTGCTTGAGCTGCTGGCCGGCCACGCCGGCGTGGCGCTGACCAACGCGATGGCGTTCGAGGAGGTCGTCCGGCAGCGGGCGCACGAGCGGGCGGTCATCGACGGCAGCGCCGACGGCATTGCCGTGCTCGACGGCGCCGGGCTGGTGCGGGAGTGGAACCCGGCCGCGCATCGCATCACGGGCATGCCCGCGGCCGACGCGATCGGCAGGCCGCCGCCGTTCGAGTTGCCCGATCCGGGGGCGACGCTCACCCATAAGCTACCGAACGGGCGGTGGCTCGACGTCCTGTGTACCTCGCTCGCCGAAGGCGGGGAGCTCGTTATCGACTTCCGTGACGTGACCGCCGCCAAGGAGCTTGAGGAGGCCAAGGACCTATTCCTCGCCACCACCAGCCACGAGCTGCGTACGCCGATCACCGTGGTGCAGGGCTTCGCGACCACGTTGGCCAGCCGGTGGGACCAGCTCGCGGACCCCGAACGGCGCGCGGCGGTGTGCACGATCGCGGAGCGGGCCGGTTCGCTCGGCAGGCTGGTCGAGCAGTTGCTGCTCGGCTCGCGGGCGGGCGCGGACCAGTTGCCCGTCAGCAACGGCCCGTTCGACCTCGGCACCGTGCTGCGCGGCGCCACTACCGCGTTCCGGCCGCTGTCGGACAAGCACGTCGTGGTGGCCGACATCCCCAGTGACCTGCCTGCCGCGAGCGGCGACACGATGGCCACCGACATCATCGTCGGACAGCTGCTTGAAAACGCCTTCAAGTACTCGCCGGACGGCGGCACCGTCCGGGTGCGGGCCCGGGTGACGGAGGACGGGGTGCCGGGCGGGGCCTGGATCGAGGTGACGGTCGAGGACGAGGGGATCGGCATCGCCGACGGCGATCACGAGCGGATCTTCGATCGGTTCGTCCAGGGCGAGACCGGCGACCGCCGCAGGTTCGGCGGCGTCGGCATCGGCCTGTTCATCGTCCGCCGCCTGGCCCAGGCCCAGCACGGCGAGGTGACCGCGAGCTCGCGCCCGTCCGGCGGCACGATCATGTGCCTGCGGCTGCGCGCCGCGGACTAGCTGAGGACCTCAGGCGCCGTGGTCGGCGTCAAGGACCTTGTCGCGCTTGCGCGGCTCACCGCCAGTGGCCTCAAGATAGGCGTCGACCACCGCGAGGACGTCGTGGCCCTGCATCATGATCTGGCCCTTCTCCAGCCAGATGACCCGGTTGCAGCTCGCCTCGATCTCGGCCAGGTTGTGCGCCACCAGGAACACGGTGCCCGCCTCGCCGCGTAGCTCAATGATCCTCTCGTGGCTCTTGGCGCGGAAGTTCGCGTCGCCGGTGGCAAGCGCCTCGTCGATCATCAAGATCTCGTGGCTCTTGGCGGACGCGATCGAGAACCGCAGCCGCTGCGCCATGCCGGTGGAGTAGGTGCGCATCGGGTAGTCGATGAAGTTGCCCACGCCGGAGAACTCCACGATGGCCGGGTAGCGTTCCTTGACCTGCTGCGGGCTCATGCCCATGGCCAGGCAGCCGAGTACCACGTTCCGCTCGCCGGTCAGGTCGTCGAGCAGCGCGGCGTTGACCCCGAGCAGGGCAGCCTGCCCGCTGGTGTAGACGCAGCCCTGCTCGGGCGGGAGCAGGCCTGCGATCGCCTGCAGCAGGGTCGACTTGCCCGACCCGTTCCTGCCGATGATCCCGATCGCGTCGCCATGATTGACGACGAACGAGACGCCCCTGATCGCGTGCACCTCGCGGATCGAGGGCCGGCTCTGGCGCTTCAGCACCCGCATCAGCGCGGTCGCCGCGGTGCCCTTATCGCCGCCCGCGCCGTACACCCGGTAGACGACGTGCAGGTCGTCGACGACCACGGTCGGGTCTGAGACGTTAGCCACGGCCATACTTCGTCTCCGACTGCCAGAAGAACACGAACCCGATGCTTAGCGCCACCACGGCCCAGCCCAGGCCGTACAGCCACAGCTGGGACGACGTGACGGTGGCGTGACAGTAGGCGCTGTCGTAGACCACCTTGGCGCTGCTGCTGTGATCGTAGCGGGAGCACAGCGCCGCGTTGTACGGCTTGCTGCCGGGCGCGGCCTGCCGCTGGGTTGCCAGGATGGCGTCGCGCACCAGGTTGATGAAGACGGCCGCGGGGTTGATCTGCAGCAGGTAGCTGACCGTGGGGTGATTACGGAGCGTGCTGATCGTCGAGATGCTGTACATGACGCCGGAGGTGTACATCCACGCCCGGACCAGGAACGGCATCAGCTGGCTGAAGTCGTCCGCCCCCGCGCCCAGCCTGGCGAGGAACAGGCCCATCCCGATGTTGAACACGGCCTGCAGCAGGAGGGCCGGGATGGCGAGCAGCCAGTACCAGGTCAGCGGCTCGCCGGCGGACAGCACGATGACGGTGAGCACGATCATCGACATGACGAGCTGCTCGAGCTCGATCAGCACGTAACCGATCGGCAGGCACGCGCGCGGGAACGGCAGCGCCCTGATCAGCGGCAGGCTGTCGGGCATCACCCGGGACGTGGTGATGAACGACCGCTGGGTGAAGTTGAAGACGAAGATGCCGGTGATGAGGAACGCCAGGAAGTTCGGCACGCCGCGCTTGGTGTCCAGGATGAGGCCGAAGATCAGGTAGTAGACGGCCGCGTTCAGCAGCGGGGTGAGCACCTGCCACAGCTGACCGAGCCTGGCCTCGGTGTACATGGCGACGTTGCGCGCGGTCGCGAAGCCGACGATGAAGTGCCGCCGCGCCCAGAGCTGGCCCGCGTAGGCGAGCACGCCTGGCCTTGCGGCGCTCGGCCGCAGCCCGTACCTGGCGGCAAGCTCGGCTAGCGGCTCGTCCGGCAGATCGCCCTGGCTCGACTCGGGGGGCGTCAGGTCGTCGGTCAGGGTGCCCGGGCCACCCAGGTCGCGTGCTCGCTCCCTCATGCGCGCGAGCCTATGGCGCGCCGGCCGGCCGACGCACTCCGGGACGAACTGACAACCTTCACGGACAGACGTTACCGTGCCCGCGGCAGGTGACGGTGCCATCGCGGGTTTCTGCTTGGACGTCGTTACCACTGCGATATCTGGAGTACTCAAGTGTTTCCCAAGGGTCCTGACGGGGCATTTCCGCACGTACCGGGTTCGCTCATCCGGCATCGGCCGGAGCCCGGCATGGAGGTGACTTAAGGCGGGCGTCCTACTGCTCCCGTTCGCCGCCGCGAGCGTCGGCGAGGCCCGCCGCCGCTTGATGTCGGACCTCACCGCGACGGGCATTCGCGGTACCGAAATCGGCGACGCGGCGCTCGTGGTCAGCGAACTGCTCAGCAACGCGTTGCGGCACGCGGCACCGCTGCCGGGCGACAAGGTGCGCGTAGGCTGGCGCTTCGACGCCGGGCGCCTGCGGGTCTCGGTCAGCGACGGCGGCGCGCCGACCCGGCCTGAGCTGGGCCAGCCGACTCAGTCCGCCACCACGGGCCGCGGCCTGAGAATCGTGGAGCGGCTGGCGCGGTGCTGGGGGGCACTGGGCGACGAAGACGGCACGACGGTCTGGGCCGAGGTGCCCATCTTGCTGATGACGACGGTCGGCGTGTCCGCGGCAGCCACCGAGGGCGGCCGGGGTGAGCTCGGCGGCCACGGCTGAGCAAGCCGAGCGGACGTGGCAATCGTTTGACTTAGCTGCCTGGCATCTGCGACCCCAGCGCGGTAAGGTTCGGCTCGTGGAGCTAAATGTCTCAAGCCGATTTCACGATGATCACACGATCGTGACCATTTGCGGCGAGATCGATCTCTACACTGCTCCGCGCCTGCACAGCGAGCTTGTCGCCGTCATGGCCGAAGGCATGCCCGCGCGGATTGTGGTTGACATGTCCGGCGTGGAGTTCTGTGACTCCACCGGCATGAACGTGCTGCTGTCTTGCCTGCGCCG
>JASHPP010000762.1 GCA_030038035.1 Trebonia sp. | reverse complement strand
GAACGTCGCCGGGTGGCTCGGCACGCCCCTGCCCGGCCAGCAGGCCGCCGGGCTCGCCGCCGACCGGCTGTCCGGGTTGTTCCTCGTGCTGGCGCTCGGCGCGGCGGTCCCCGTGTCGGTCGCGTTCGCCGCATGGGCCGCCCGGCCCGCCAGCCCGGCGACGCGGATGCTGGCCGCCGGGTACGCGCTGGCGCTCGGCGCGGTCGCGGTGATCATGACGGCGCGGGACGCGTTCACGGCGCTGTTCGCGTGGGAGGCGCTGACCGTTGCCTTTTACCTGCTCGCGGGGGCCTCGCGGCGGGAGGCCGACCGGGCGGGCGCCGCGCGGATCACCGTCGCGCTCGGGAAGGTGAGCGGGGCCGCGCTGCTGCTGGGGCTGCTGCTGCTCGCCGCGAAGTCGCACTCGATCCTGCTCGCGTCGTTCACCGGCGTCCCCGGCGGCGCCGCGAAGACCGCGGCGCTCGTGCTGCTGCTCGCCGGGTTCGCCGTGAAGGCCGGGCTGGTGCCGTTCCAGGTGTGGATGCCGCGCGGGTACTCGGCCGCGCCGGGCCCGGCCCGCGCGGTGATGGCCGGTGTGTGCGTGAACGTGGGGTTCTACGGCATGTGGCGGACGCTGGAGCTGCTCGGGCGACCGCCCGGCTGGCTCGCCGGGATCCTGCTGCTGCTCGGCGGGTTCACCGCGCTGCTCGGCATCGCGCACGCCGCCGTCCAGAACCGGCTGTCCCGGGTGATCGCCTACTCAAGCGTGGAGAACACCGGGCTGATCGTCACCGGGTTCGGCGTCGCGGTGACCGGCGCGTCCGCGGCCGACCAGCGGCTCGTCGCGGTGGGCCTGCTCGCCGCGACCCTGCAGATGGTCGCGCACACGGCGGCGAAGTCGCTGCTGTTCACCTCCGCCGCCGGGATCGAGGCCGCCGCGGGCGGGGACGACCTGGAGGAACTGCGCGGGATGGGCAGGCGGACCCCGTGGAGCGGCGCGGGCCTCGCGGTGGGCGCGGTGACGCTGGCGGGGCTGCCGCCGACGGCCGGGTTCGTGTCCGAGTGGTTCCTGCTCGAGTCGCTCATGCAGCAGTTCCGGGTGACGGCGCTCGGCGGCCGGCTCACGCTGGCGCTGGCCGGCGCGGCGGTCGCGCTCACCGCCGGGTTCGCCGGGGTCACGTTCGTGCGCCTGGTGGGCATGGTGGTGCTGTCGCGGGGGAGCGACCCCCCGGAACCCCCCGGCCGCGTTCGCGCGCAAACGCGACGTGCGGACTATGGCTGGGCCGGCCGTGCGGCGATCGTCGCGCTGGCGGCGTGCCCGCTGGCGCTCGCGGCGGTCACGCCGCTTGAGGTCCGGGTGATCGCCGCCGGGTTGTCGCCGGTCGTGCCTGGCGGGCTGACGATGGGCGCGCTGAAGTCCCCGTGGGTGCTGCAGCCGGTGTTCGCCGGGTTCTCGATCCTGTCGCCGTCCTGGCTGTGGGTGGAGCTGCCGCTGATGCTCGTGCTCGTCGCGCTGCTCACGCTCGGCCTGTCCGGGCGGCGGCTGGTGCGGGTGCGGCGGGTACCGGCGTGGCGTTCTGCGACGATCGGGGTCGAAGGGGCGGACTCCTACACCGCGTTCGGCTACGCGAACCCGGCCAGGCGGGTGCTGGCCAGCGTGCTGCACACGCGGGCCGGCGTGGCAGAACTCGAACCGGCGGGGCACGGCGACGGCCACGGCACGGCCGCCGGCGGCGGGGACGCGGTGCCGCACCTGCGGTACGACTCCGACGTCGTCGAGGTCGTGGACAGCTGGCTGTACCGGCCGGCCGCGCGCGTGTTCGCGATCGTGGTGGCGGCGGCCAGGCGGCTGCAGTCGGGCCGCCTTGACGCCTACCTGCTGTACATGCTGATCGCGCTCGTCGCCGTCGTCGCGGTGGTCACCGCCCTTGCCTGACCGTGACGTTCCCGAGCATGCTCGTGTCATGGCCGGCAAGACACTGCTGGCCGCGAAATCGGCGGGCGCCGTCGCCGCCCTGGCGGTCGGCTGCGCGAGCTGCGGGGGCCCGGCGGCAGCGGGCAGTTCTCACCACGAGGCGACCGGGACGCTCAGGGTCACCGTGATGTATGCGGGCGGCCCCGCGCGTCCCGGCGGAGGCACGCCCACGTTCCCTGTCCCCAACGCCGAGGTCCAGGTCGCCTCCTCCCGCACAAGCCTCTCCTCCCGCGCGGGCAAGGACGGAGTGGTGACGTTCCGCCTGCCGGGCGGCTCCTACCTGGTGTCCTCGCCGACATGCGGTAGCAGAGGGACGGTCGAAGTGACCGTCACCGCCCCCGGGGCAGCCTCCCTGACCTGGTGGTGCCCCATCTCCTGAACCCGGTGCACCCGCTCAGTTCATGCCGTAGCGGAGGCGGGATGTGGCGGCGATCTCGAGCAGCCGGTTGTACTTGGCGGTGCGCTCGCCGCGGGCCGGGGCGCCGGACTTCAGGTGGCCGCAGCCGGTGCCGACGGCGAGGTCGGCGATGAAGCTGTCCTCGGTCTCGCCTGAGCGGTGCGAGACGAACTGCCGGTACCCGGCCTGCCGGCAGATCGCCATGGCCTGCAAGGTCTCGGTGACGGTGCCGATCTGGTTGACCTTGATCAGCGATGAGTTGCCGATGCCCCGCTCGATGGCGTCGGCGATGATCGCGGGGTTGGTGCAGAAGTTGTCGTCGCCGACCAGTTCGGTGCTGTCGCCCAGCCGCCTGGTGAGCGCGATCCAGCCCGCGTCGTCGTCCTCGCCGAGCCCGTCCTCGATCAGGTGGACGGGAAACTCGGCGGCGATCGCCGCGAGCCTGTCGATCATCTGGTCGCTGTCCAGCAGGTCGCCGGCCACCTTGTAGCGGCCGTCGGGCTGCCGGAATTCCGAGGCGGCCGGGTCCAGGGCGATCGAGACGCCGCCGGGCCCTGGGACGTACCCCGCGTCGGAGATCGCCCCGACGATCAGCCGGAGCACCTCTTCAGGCTCGCTGAGCTCGGGGGCGAAGCCGCCCTCGTCGCCGAGGCCGACGGACAGCTTGTGGTCGGTGAGTTCCCGGCGCAGCGAGGCGTAGACCTCGGCGCCCGCGCGGACCGCCTCGGGCATCGACGGGGCGCCGAGCGGGGCGATCATGAACTCCTGGAAGTCCAGGTCGTTGGGGGCGTGCACGCCGCCGTTGAGGACGTTGAAGTGGGGGACGGGCAGCGAGGGGGTGACCCCGTCGGGGGCAAGCCACTGCCACAGCGGGATTCCCGCCGCGGCGGCCAGCGCCCGGGCCAGCGCCATCGAGACGCCGACGGTGGCGTTGGCGCCGAGCCGGCTCTTGTTCGGGGTGCCGTCAAGCGCGATCATCGCCAGGTCCGCGGCGGCCAGCGAATCCCAGGGCCGCCCTCGCAGCAGGCCGGCGATCTCGCCGTTGACGGACGCGACCGCCCGCAGCACGCCCCTGCCCGCGTACCGGGACGTGTCGCCGTCCCGGAGTTCCACCGCTTCCCGCGACCCGGTCGACGCGCCCGACGGGACGCCGGCGCGGGCCGTGGTGCCGTCGGCCAGCCGGACCGTCACCGCGAGCGTCGGCCGTCCCCGGGAGTCCAGGATCTCAAGCGCGGACAGGTCGGTGACATCGAAGCT
>JASHPP010000761.1 GCA_030038035.1 Trebonia sp. | reverse complement strand
TCGGCCTCGCCAGCCTCATGCACCGGGATGATATGCGGATCATCAACCGCGGCCGCGGCCCGGGACTCCCGGATGAACCGGTGCCGGAATGCCTCGTCCGACGCCAGCGCCGGGGCCAGGATCTTCAGCGCAACCCGCCGGCCCAGCCGCTCATCCACAGCCCGGAACACCACCGCCATCCCGCCCGCGCCGACCTGCTCCTCAAGCCGGTAACCGGCGACTCTGGCGCCTGCGGAAAACCCGGACAGCAGTCCCCCGGGCCGCTCAGGAAACTCCCCGCTCACGTCCCACCCCCGCCCATGAGCAGACCCAGGCTCAGCCTTTGCCCTGTCGACGGAATGGACAGATCTAACGCCTTCAGGCAACTGACAGCGGTAATTATCCGGTAGCTGTCCTGCTTTCACAACTTCGGCAGCATCCGCGCCGGAGCCGACTCGAGCCCCGCTAAATCATTGCGCGTGTCCCGCCTGACTGTTTATCTCGCTTTCATCAGCGAGGCGGGGTTCGCCCGGGCACAGACCTGCCTGGTTGCGGTCAGAGGCTCAACACTAGCCGCGCGGGCGCTGGTCAGGGCCGCGGCGCGCGACCGGGGCGGTGGTCGGGGCGGAATACTCGCCGATCCATTCGTCCTTCCAGGCCTGGTCGTACTGCTCCTCGTTGCAGCTCGGCCGGTAGATCGCGATGAGCTCGCGGGTTATCTGCTCGCGGTGCGACCGGGTTCCGCCGGGCACCTCGTAGGTGCAGACGTACACCTTCCACTTGGACCCGGCGCGCTTGATCCAGCACGGCGAGCGGGGGTGCTTGAAGGGGAAGCGCTCGGTGGACAGGTCGTCGGCGTGGCCCACGTAGATGACCGCGTACTGCTCGGGCTTGGTGTCGGGAGCCGGCTTGTAGCAGATCGCGTACACGGCGGCGGACCGCGGCGCGGTCCAGCCGCCGAGCAGCCGCGGTCCCTCGAACGGATAGCCCGCGAGCGAGCCGAGCCGGATCACTTCGGCTCGCCGTGCTCATCGAGATCGCCGTACTCGTCGGCCTCGCTGATCGCCTCGGTCCGCACGATCGGCGCGGCAGGCAGCCCGGCGGTCCTGGCGGCGGACAGGAAGGCCGCGGTGGCCTTGCCGATCGCGTCGTCGCGGGTGTCCGCCTCGACCACGAGCTGGGCGCCGTACCTGGTCGTGCCGATCCCGGTGGCGATCCCGTTGCTGCCGGCGACCGCGTCCGCGAGCTCGACCACGTCCGCAGCCGACAGGACCCGGTCCCCCTCGGCCTCGATGCCGACACTCCACCGCACAGCCGCCTCCTCATCGCGGTGCCCGACGACGCGTCCCGCTGTCACTATCATGCCCAACCGGCTGGCAGCCGGGTATCCACCTACGGGCTGACGCGCCGCCGCGGCCTCGTCCCGTAGCGTAGCTCCGGTACCGTCGGCCGTCGGCCGGATCCCCGGCGGGCCCAGGCAGTGAGGAGGCTCCCGCAGTGCACGTCGTCGACTACGTCTTCCTCGCCGGCTGGGTTGCCTTCTGGGTCTACTGGCTCGGGTCGGCCGTCGGCGTCAAGCCGGGGCGGAGCAACTGGACCCGGTGGGCCGGCGTCCGGGTGGTGCTCATCCTGATTCTCGTGCTCGTGGTGAGGCTGAAGTTGTTCAGCGGGCACGAGGTCACGATCGATCCGTGGCTGCAGGGCATCGGCCTCGCCCTTTTCGTGCTGGGGCTGGGACTGGCCGTGTGGGCCAGGGTCTACCTCGGCCAGAACTGGGGGGCGCCAATGTCTGAAAAGGAGGAGCCGGAACTGGTCAGGACCGGCCCGTACCGCAGGGTCCGGCATCCCATTTACTCAGGCATCATCCTCGCGATGGTCGGCACCACGGTGGCGGTCAGCCTGTACTGGCTGGTCGCGGTCCTCGTGCTCGGCGGGTACTTCATCTTCAGCGCCACCGTCGAAGAGCGCAACATGGCCAGGCTCTTCCCCGACGAGTATCCGGACTACAAGCGCTCAACGAAGATGCTGATCCCGTTCGTCTTCTGAGCGCCGGCGACGCCGCCGCGGCAGGCTCAGTTCAGCGCGGGCAGCACGTCCGCGAGCTGTTCGAGGCTGGCCAGGTCGTGACCGGAAAGCAAGAGGTCGATGTGCGGCGCCGCCACGATCATGCCCACCGTGCTCGGCCGGAAATGCGCGTTATCGCCCTTGTGCGGGTTCAGCCAGACGATCCGGTAGCACAGCCGGGACAGCCGTTCCATGGCCGCGGCGAGCAGCTCGGGATCCCCGCGGTCGAGTCCGTCCGAGCAGATGATCACCACCCCGCCCCGGCACAGCCCGTTGCGGCCCCACCGCCGCACGAACGTGTCTAGCGACTCCCCGATCCTGGTGCCGCCGTCCCAGTCCACGACCGCCCGGGCTGCCTGCTCGAGCGCGGTATCGGGCTGCCTGTGCTGCAGCGCTTTCGTGATGCGGGTGAGCCTGGTGCCAAAGCAGAACACCTCGACCCGGGCGGTCGCGCGCCGCGCGGAGTACGCGAACTGGAGCAGGTGCCGCGAGTAGTCGGCCATCGAGCCCGAGATGTCGAGCACCAGGATCAGCGGCCGCAGCCGGGTCTTGCGCTGGCGGAAGAAAAGCTCGGCTGGCTCCCCGTGCATGCGCATCGACTCCCTGATCGTCTTGCGCATGTCCGGGGCGCGGCCGGACGCGGCGGGCCTGGTCCTGCGCGTACGGCGGCGCGGCGGGGTCAGCTTGATCCTCGCCATGATCCGCCGCAGCGCGGCGAGCTCCGCCGGCGTGCACGCGGGAAACGACCTGTGCTTGAGCGCGTCCACGTCCGATGCCATCCAGCCGAGGACCGGCTTTTCTTCATCCGCTGAGGGACCGGGCTCGACCCCGGGCATCACCAGGGCCGCCTCCGCCTCGGCGACCGCCTGGGCGGGCAGCAGCAGCTGACTCACCGCTGGCGCGCCCTCGGCGAGGAAAAACCGCCGGAACACCCGGTCATAGGCCGCGATGTCCTCCTTCCGGCTGACCAGGGTGGCCCGCCCGGCCCAGTACAGGTCCACCAGGTCCGACGGGTCGAGCGGCGTCATGGCAGAGCAGTACGCCAGCACGTCGCCGGTGCCGACCACGAGCCCGGCGGCCCGCAGCTCGCGCGCGAAGCCGACGAGCACGCCCGTGAACGGAGCCAGCGTCGGGTCAGGCACCGGAGGTGATCTCCGCCAGGTTCTCCCGGACAAGCTCGAGATCGTCACGGTCCTTGATG
>JASHPP010000760.1 GCA_030038035.1 Trebonia sp. | reverse complement strand
ACTGGCCGCGGCGCCCCGGCCGGGCGCACCGGTGGTGGCACCCTGGCGGCGGACCGCTGCGCCGCGACCCGGAGGACCGCCTGCTGGGCGGGGTCGCGGCGGGTCTGGCCGCGTGGTGCGGCTTCAGCCCGACGGCGGTCCGCATCGTGTTCGTGGTCCTGGGGCTGTTCAGCCAGGGCTGGGCGATTCCGTTCTATCTCGGCGCCTGGCTGATGATCCCGGCGAAGGACTCCGAAGCCAGCATTGGCAGCAGGGCGCGGCACGACTCCCGCGGCATCGCCCTGGCCGTCGGGGTTGCCTCGGTCTTTTGCGTGCTGCTGCTCCTGGCCGGCGTGCTGAACGACGGCCTGCTCGAGACCGACGGCTGGCCGCAGGTCGTAAGCGTGGCGTGCCTCGCGCTCATCTGGCGGAATGCGTCCGACAGCGAGCGGGCGGCGATGCGGCGCCTGGTCGAACCGCTGGAGAGCCTCGGTCCCAGCGGGGACAGAGCGCGGCGCGGCCTGTGGATCCGGATCATCGCGGGGGTCGCGCTGATAGCCGCCGGGCTCGTCTGGCTGCTGACGTCGCACGAGAAGGCCACCATGCTGCGCCCGCTCGCCGGCGTCATGCTTGCGGCCGGCGGGCTCGTGCTGCTGCTCGGCCCCTGGTGGCTGCGGATCGCCCGGGACCTGGTGCTCGAGCGACAGGCAAGGGCCAGGGCGGAGGAGCGGGCCGATATGGCCGCCCGGGTGCACGACTCGGTGCTGCAGACGCTCGCGCTCATCCAGCGCCGCGCCGACGACCCGCAGCAGGTCGTGCAGCTTGCCAGGGCGCAGGAGCGCGAGCTGCGATCGTGGCTGTTCGAGGGCCGCTCCCCCGGGGACGCCGACGTGACGTCGTTCGCGGCCGGCATCCGGCAGATCCAGAAGGACGTCGAGGCCAGGCACGGGATTCCGGTCGAAGTGGTGACCGTCGGCGACTGCCCGCTCGACGACGATCTCGCCGCCCTGCTCGCGGCGGCCCGCGAGGCGACCGTCAACGCAGCGAAGTGGTCGGGTGCCAGCGTGGTCTCGCTGTACGCCGAGGTCGAGCCGGACCAGGTGGAGGTAGCGATCAGGGACCGTGGCAAGGGCTTTGACCCGGAGGCGGTTCCCGGCGACCGGAAGGGGCTGGCGGAGTCGATCCACGGCCGGATGACCAGGCACGGCGGCTCGGCGATCGTGAACTCCGCACCCGGTGAGGGGACGAAGGTGACCTTGACGATGCCGCGGACCGCGACGCCGGCCGGGCAGCCGCGGTCCGGGGCGGGGGGGAGCACCCGGTGAGCGGCGCGGTGCGCGCGGCTCCGCCGCGCGTGGTGCTTGTCGACGACCACGGCCTGTTCCGGTCCGGTGTGCGCGCTGAACTCGGCCGCCAGGTCGAGGTGGTCGGGGAGGCCGAGGATGTCGCCCCCGCGATCGAGCTGATCGGCCGGCTCGTTCCCGACGTTGTGCTGCTCGACGTGCACCTGCCGGGCGGCGGCGGGCAGGCCGTCATCGCCGCGGTGAAGAAGGAGCACCCCGATGTGAGGTTCCTCGCGCTGTCCGCCTCCGACGCGCCCGAGGACGTGATCGCCGTGATCAGGGCAGGCGCCCGCGGCTACGTGACGAAGACGATCAGCACGGCCGACCTGGCGGACGCGATCGCGCGCGTGGCCGGCGGCGACGCGGTGTTCTCGCACCGGCTGGCCGGGTTCGTGCTCGACGCGTTCGCCGCCGCCCCGTCGCCCGAGGACGTCAAGCCGTCCTTCGACCCCGAGCTCGACCAGCTGACGAGCCGCGAACGCGAGGTCCTCCGGCTGATCGCCCAGGGCTACACCTACAAGGAGATCGCCAGGGAGCTGTACATCTCGGTCAAGACCGTGGAAAGCCACGTGTCGTCGGTGCTGCGCAAGCTGCAGCTGTCCTCCAGGCACCAGCTCACCCGCTGGGCCGCCGAACGTCGGCTGACCTGACGGTCACCGCATCGCGCTGCGCGGCTTACGACACGGCTGGGTCGACGATGACCTCGACACGGCGGTCGAGCGGCTGCCCGGTCGCCGTATTGGGGGCAACCGGGTCCGTGGCACCGTCGCCGTAGACCTGCAGCCGGTAGCTCGCCACCCCGTGGTCCGTGAGCCAGTCCGCAACCGCCCGCGCGCGGAGCTGCGAGAGCCGCTGGTTCCCGCCCGGAGTCGGGAGGTCGTCGGTGTAGCCGATGATGGTTGCCGTGGCGTCCGGATACTGGATGGTCAGCAGCCGCAGCAGCCGGCGAAGCTGCGGGAGCGCGGCGGCGGTGAGCCTGTACTGGCCGAGGCCGAACAGGACGCTGGTCAGCGGGGCGGCGATCGCGCCGTCGAGGGCCTGTCCGACCGCCGGTGCGAGCAGGTCGCCGTCCGCGCCGGTGAGCACGACCACCTTGCTCGCGCCTGCCTGCATCAGGCTGGCCCGCCAGGCGGCTTCGCCGCCGCCGCTTGCCGGGAAGTCGTCGACCACGACCGTGCTTCCCAGCAGCCCCGCGGGCGGGACGGGGACGGACTGCGCGGTCTCGTCGACGCCCACGATCGCGATGACGGCTCCCGTGTCGCCACCGTAACCGGTCTGCCGCAGGCTCCATAGGTCCGCGGCCGCCGCGCCCAGGCTCGCCGCGATATCCGGGCCCTGGTCACGCTGTGCGGTCAGCTGGGTGCGGACGCCCGCGAGGAGGCTGGTTGCCCATGCCGTGAGCTCGGCCTGCTGGAGTTCGCCGAGCGTCGCCCTATCGCGCAGCACGGCTGCCCGGTACTCCACCAGCGCCTTCGCATAGCGGGCTCGCTGGAAGCTTGTCGGGTCCGGGCCGGGCGGCGCAGGCTGGACGGGTGCCTGGACTGCAGGAGGAGGCGGGGCAGTCGAGGCCGCCAGGGTGGCCCCGGCGTCATCGCCGAGTATGATCACTTTCTCCCCGGTCCGCGCGGTCGCGGCGATGAGCGCCCCTGTTTCCCGCATCGCCGCGGGCGAGTCCGGGTTGGTGATCACGACCAGCACGGCTGGCCGGGCCGCGGGGAGGGTCAGCGTCCCGCCGTGCGCCGAGGACCCGTGCAGGAAGCCGCAGCCCGACAGGCAGACCAGCAGTGCTCCCAGCGCTGCGGCGCGCCGGGAGAAGGCCCGCGCTGGCGCCTGCACCTTAGGTCCCCTTCCCGTGCAGGTGCTCCCTGGCCGCGGCCTCCAGCGTCGGCAGTTGCGCGGTCGGGCATGTCCGCAGCGCCGCGCGCCGTATCTGCCTCAGGTAGGCGTCGACGAGCTGATCCCGGTGCACCGCGTCCCTGTCGGCCGACTCGCGGGCCTCCTGCGCCGCCCGGGACGCCGCCCTGGCCCTGCGCCGCGCCCGCCACGCCAACGGCGTCTCGGCCGCCCGCAGCGCGCGGTAGCCGATGAACACGAAGACGGCCGTCGCCCCGGTGAACAGGGCCGCGCCTGCCACGGCCGCCACCGGGTCGCCGACCCCGATCGTCGCCAGGTACCAGAACCGGAGGACGCCGAGCAGCAGGATGAAGGCGCCGAGGAAGGCGACGAGCGAGCGCCAGGCCCGCCGGTGCCGGTCACGGTAGACGTCGAGGGTGACCTCACCGCCGGCGAGCACGGCCAGGAAGAGGAACGTCCACACCAGCGTGGCGTCCTGGCTTCCGTCGAGGGCCTGCGCGGCGAAGTAGCACGCGAGGCCGTCCAGTGCCACGGTCACCAGCGCGAACATCACCTGCCGTGGCAGTGCCGCGTGCCGCCGCTGTTCGGCCTGGATGGCCTGGTGCGCGACCTTCGCCTGGCGGGCGGAGGCCGCCGCCTGCCCGGCGGCCTCTTCGGCGCGCGCGGCCCGGTCGGCCGCGTCCCGCGCGCGCAGGTACTGGTCTTCCAGCGTGTCGTTGGACTCGTTGAGCTCGCGGATCAGGTCCGCGACGTCGATGGGTTGCGAGGTGGTCATGCTGTGTACTCCTGGTTCGCTAAGGGCTGAACCCTTGTTACTCCCAGCGTCGCATGAAATGGCAAATGCCAATAGTCTCTTGCCGACAGTTCTTTGCCTTTGGTTTTATGCCACGGCTCACCCTCGGCCGCGGTAGCGAGCAGCGCTCGATGACCGCAGTGACTCCAGTTCTAGGGAGTGGTCCTTGTGCATTACTCGGCGCGTCGCCTGATTAAGACCGGGGTCAGTCTCCGGAACGGCGCGGGAGCGCCCGGCCCTGGCGTCCGCGAGAGGCCGCCTGACGATCATGTCATCGCCCGCATCGGGCCGCCTGCCAGCGCCAACCTCGCTGCCGGGCGGCGTGGGACGTCCGCAGGCTCCGGCCCGACCCTGGTCACGGGGAGTCGCCGTTGTGCTTGGTCACCCCGTGTGGTTAAATCTGGCACATGCCAAGGGCATGAACCGCTAACGAACAGTTGGAGGCGGCGACCAGGGCAAAGATAGCCAAGCAGGAGCCTGCGCTTGCACAGGTCCGGCTCAGTTCAGCGAGGGGCGACATGCGGTGAGCGGTACGAGCCCGACCCTGCGTCAGCGAGAGCTCGGCCTGCGGCTAAGGCGGCTCCGCATCGGCCTCGGCATGACGGTCGAAGAGGTCGCGGACAGGCTCCTGTGCTCCCCGGCGAAGATCAGCCGGATGGAGACGGCGGCACGCCGGCCGTCGCCGCGCGACGTGCGTGACCTGTGTGCCCTCTACAAGGTTGACGAGGCCGGCACCGCGGAGCTGATGCAGCTCACCCGGCAGGCGCGGGAACAGGGCTGGTGGACGCAGTACGAGGACCTCAACCTCTACCCGTATATCGGGCTTGAGCAGGAGGCGTCGTCGATCACCCATTACGCGATGCACTATGTGCCCGCCTTGCTGCAGACCGAGGATTACGCGCGAGCGATCATCAAGGCCGTGCTTCCGGGCATTGATCCGAAGATCCTGCAGTATCGCGTGGAGGCACGGATCCGCCGCCAGCACTTGCTCGAGGGTGATAACCCGCCCCGCTATCGCGTGCTACTTGACGAGGCCGTGCTGCATCGGCAGATGGGCAGCGCCTCGCTCATGGCGGCCCAGCTCGCCAAGATTATCGAAGTCGTGCATGCTGGCAAGGCCACGATCCAGGTAATCCCTTTCAAGGTCGGCGCATATCCCGCGAGCGATTGCATGTTCGTGCTCTTGGAGTTCAGCGATCCCGTGCTGTCGCCACCGGTTGTTTACGTAGAGGGCCTGTTCGCCAGCCAGTACTATGAACGCCGGCCGAACGTGGACCAGTACCGGGAAGCCATTGAGTACCAGCGTGACTCTGCCCTCAGCCCACGGGAGTCGGTGCAGCGACTTGAGGACCAGCAGAAGGCTTACCTAAGTGAATAGAGTAGTACCGTGGGACCCGCAAAACCAACTGGAAGGGTACTGATGTCCATATACTCGGCGGCCTCTGGCGATGTTGCCTGGCGCATTTCAAGCATGTGCGATGCCGGTTCATGCGTGGGAGTGGCCCGCCAAGGCGAGTTTGTGCTTATCGGCAACACGGGCGATCCTGAGGGTCCCGTTTCTCAGTTTACCGTGGAAGAGTGGGGCGTTTTTCTCGCCGGCGCCAAGCTCGGTGACTTCGACGATCTCGCCTGACCAAGCGGCAATCCCGTGAGGGCCGGCGCGATCGCGCCGGCCCTCGTTTTGGCTATATCGGGCCGATCATTACTCATGTCACATACGTAACATAGTTCATCTTATATATTGACACAGGCCGAAGAACCTGTTTATCTCGGGCATGTAACTTGAGTCCGAGATCATGCTGGGGGCGTTGTGGGTCCTGTGCCGGCGAGCGAGCCTGTGTGGTACGTAGGGAGGCAGTGCGAATCCGGTGGGTGTGTCGAGGTGGGAACCCTTGACGACGTCGTGATGATGCGAAGTTCCCAGGCCCCGGACGTAGTTCTCCCGGTCAGCCGGGCCGAGTGGCGGGAGTTCCTCGCGGGGGCGAAGGAAGGCCTGTTCGACCACCTGTAGCCCGCGGCCAGGCATTCGCTGTCGGATTTGTCCCGTTCTGGGCCCCTCACGGCACCCGGCCGGGATAACGGGAAAGAAAAGGCCACCCCTGACCGGTATTTTCCTTCCCGATAATCGCCCTGTCCGGAATGTCCGGTTCCGGGATTCCGGCATACCGGGCATATCGGATTGCCGGGCAGCGGCCGGCAGGCACCCCGGCCGGCACCCGGCAGCGGGGACGCGCCTGCACCCGGCCGCGTGATCGTGACCCAGCCGCCAATTGGCTCCGGCCGGGGTGGCGGCGTCGCTAACTCGGGCGGTTCATGTGGCGCGGCGGACCGGTTTGGCGGCAAGATCGTCCCAGTAGCAGCCGGGCGGCTGTGGGGCCGCCTGATCCGGGGAGGCGACGATGCCGCTGGTGCAGGCGAACGATATCGAGATGTACTACGAGGTCACCGGCGAGGGCGAGCCGCTCGTCCTCATCCCCTACCTGGCCGCCGATCAGGCGTGTTACGCGTTCCAGGTGGCGGACTACGCCAAGCACTTCACCTGCTACACCGTGGACCTGCGCGGCGCCGGCCTGTCCGGCAAGCCGGAAGGCACGTACACGACCGAACTGCTCGCCGACGATGTCGCGGCGTTCATGCGGGCCGCGGGAATTCCCCGCGCGCATGTCGGCGGGGTTTCCCTGGGCGCGGCGGCCGGCATGTGGCTCGCGGCCAAGCACCCGTCGCTGGTCAAGTCGCTGTCGCTGCACAGCGCGTGGCACGCGACCGACCCCTACCTGCGGGCCGTCGTCGAGATTTGGCGGACGATGGCCAAGGCGCTGGACAGCGTCACCGACATGGTCATCCAGGGCATCTTCCCCTACTGCTTCACCCCGGAGCTGTACGCCGCCAAGCCGGACTACATCGACGCGCTCGCCGACTTCGTGCGCGGCCGGCCGATGCCGCCGGTGGACGCGCTCCTGCGCCAGTCCGGTGCCGTGCTCTCGCACGACGCCACCGCGGTGCTCGGCCAGATCCAGGCGCCGACCCAGGTCACGTTCGGGCGGCACGACTCGGTGACCTCGACCCGGTTCGCCGGGCCGCTCACCGAGGCGATCAAGGACTCCGAGCTTGTCATCTTCGAGGACTGCTCACACGCGGCCATCTACGAGAACGTCGAGGAGTTCAACGCCACCACGCTGGCGTTCCTGACCCGCCACGCGGGGTGAGCACGCGGGGTGCGGCTGTTACCGGGCGCGGATGTCCGGGGCACGGCTCTCCCGGCCCCACGCCCGGTCGTGCTCCGACAGGCTCGCCAGGCGCCGCGCGATCCGCCTGCGCAGCGGGTCGTCTTGCGCGCGGATCTGCTCGATCAGCGCCGTGACGTGCGCGCGGACGTGCACGCGCCACGCGTCGGTCTGGGCGAGCGTGGCGGAAACCGGCGGCGGTTCGATCGCCAGGATCTGTTCCGCGTACCGTTCGAGCAGCGTGCCGAGCGGGCCGCGGGAACCGCGCACCCGCAGCGCGGAGATCTTCTGCAGGTCCAGCAGGTGCTCGGTCTGCGGTGACGCGACGACACGGCGTTCCAGGTCCCATGCCGAGCTGGTGAGCCACCGGGGGTTCGCCGACCCGTCCGGGTTCAGCGCCGGGACGACGTAGGCGGCCCGGGCGCCCGGGGCGCGCCGCCACGCGCGCCGCTCGTCGCGGCGCAGCGAAGCGAACGCCCGGCTCTCCAGCTGCAGCTGGCGCTTGGCCCACAGGTACTCCTCGAGGAAGCCGGCGTTCTGCGGCCACTCGAGCTCGTCAAGGGCCTGCAGCACGACCTCGCGGATCGGCGGGCCGGGCCTGGTCGCGCGGATGCCGGCGCTCTCCGTGCGCCGGAGCTGGCCGATCAGGTCCTCGCGTCGCTGGTCCAGCCGTTCGAGCATGGTGGCCTGCGCCACGAGGTCAGCGACGGGCACCTCATCGTCGCCCGCGTCCGCCGCGAGCCGCCGCGCCAGGCGCAAGCTCTGCTCGAGCGTGACAACGAGTTCCTGGCGAACGGCGGGCAAGCTCACAGCGTGCACTGTACCCAGCGCCCATGGCCGTGATGCATGGACCTCCCCATGCGATTGACGCATGG
>JASHPP010000759.1 GCA_030038035.1 Trebonia sp. | reverse complement strand
GGCGGCCAGCGCCCGGCTGCCTGCGCGCGCGGCCCGCTCGAAGGCCACCGCGTCCACCGCCTCCGCCGGCACCGCCAGCCGGTAGCCCGCCTGGGACGACTCGACCAGGCCGCTGCCGATTCCCGCTTGGCGCAGCAGCGCGCGCAGCCGGGACACGAGCGACTGCAGGGCGTTGGCGGCGTCGGCGGGGCGGCCGTCGCGGTCGCCTGGCCACAGCCGCTCGATCAGCTGCGGCGGCGGCACCACGCGGCCCGCGTCCAGGGCAAGCAGGATCAGCAGCGCGCGCACCCGGTGCCCGCCGACCGGCACCGCGCGGCCGTCGGCGTCGTGGACCTGGAGCGTGCCGAGCACGCCGATCCGCACCGTCTCCGCCGTCGTGCTCACCTCGCCTCGCGCCCGTGGACGGTGGTGGCCAGTGCCATCGTAACGCCGACCGGGAATCGAGATCTATCGCGTTCTTCGCTGGCGGCCCCGCCGCTTAGCCGCGCGAGTCCTCGCTCAGACCTCGACGACGAGCGGGATGATCATGGGGCGGCGGCGGTAGTTGTCGCTCACCCACTTGCCGATGACGCGGCGGGCGAGCTGGCGCAGCGCGTGCGAGTCGGACACGCCGTCGGCGGCCGCGCGCTCGAGGGCCTCCTCCAGCTTCGGCAGCACCTCGGAGAACGCGCTCTCGTCGATGCCCGAGCCGCGGGCGTGGATCTCCGGGCCGCCGACGATCTTGCCGCTGCTGGCGTCGACCACGAGGATGACCGAGATGAACCCCTCCTCGCCGAGGATGCGGCGGTCCTTGAGCTGGGATTCGGTGACCTCGCCGACGGTGAGCCCGTCGACGTACACGTACCCGCAGGGCACCGCGCCGGTGATGGCCGCCTTGCCGCCGACCAGGTCGACGACGACGCCGTCTTCGGCGATCACGATGCGCTGGTTCGGCACGCCGGTCAGCGCCGCCAGCCGCGCGTGCGCCCGCAGGTGCCGCCACTCGCCGTGCACGGGCATGAAGTTGCGCGGCTTGACCAGGTTCAGCAGGTACAGCAGCTCGCCGGCCGGGGCGTGCCCCGACACGTGCACCAGCGCGGACTCCTTGTGCACCACCCGAGCCCCGAGCCTGGTCAGCCCGTTGATCACCCGGTACACGGCGGTCTCGTTGCCGGGGATCAGGCTCGAGGCGAGGATCACCGTGTCGCCCGCCGCGACCCGGATCGGGTGGTCCCGCCCGGCCATCCGGGACAGCGCGGACATCGGCTCGCCCTGCGACCCGGTGGAGATCAGCACCACCTCGCCTGGCGGCATCTCCTCGGCCTCGCGCAGGTCTATCAGCAGCCCGCCGGGCACCCGCAGGTAGCCAAGGTCGCGGGCCACCCCCATGTTCCGCACCATGGACCGCCCGACGAAGGCGACCTTGCGCCTGTGGTGCGCGGCCGCGTCGAGCACCTGCTGCACCCGGTGCACGTGGGAGGCGAAGCAGGCCACGATGACCCGCTGGTCCGCGTTGGCGAACACCTCGTCGAGCACGGGCGCGATGTCCCGTTCCGACCTGACGATGCCAGGCACCTCGGCGTTGGTCGAGTCGGACATCAGCAGGTCGACGCCTTCGGCGCCCAGCCGGGCAAACCCGGCCAGGTCGGTCAGCCTGCCGTCCAGCGGAAGCTGGTCCATCTTGAAGTCGCCGGTGTGCAGCACGACGCCGGCCGGGGTGCGGATCGCGACGGCGAGCGCGTCTGGGATCGAGTGGTTCACCGCGAAAAATTCAAGGTCGAATGGTCCGAACGAGCAGTGGTTACCCTCCCTGACCTCCACCGTCTGCGGGTCGAGGCGATGTTCGGTGAGCTTGGATCTCACCAGGGCGAGCGTCAGCCTGGAGCCGGCCAGCGGTATGTCGTCGCGCTCGCGCAGCAGGTAGGGGACGGCGCCGATGTGGTCCTCGTGGGCGTGCGTCAGCACGAGGGCCTCGACGTTGTCGAGCCGCCCGTCCAGGTAGCCGAAGTCGGGGAGGATCAGGTCCACGCCCGGCTGGTCCGGCTCGGGGAACAGGACGCCGCAGTCGACGATCAGCAGCCGCCCGCCGTACTCGAAGACGGTCATGTTGCGGCCGATCTCGCCGAGCCCGCCCAGGGCGACGACGCGCAGGCCTCGTTTGGGCAGTGGTGGCGGGGGGCTCAGTTCCGGATGCGGGTGGCTCACCGGGACCCCTTGTCCCGGACGCCACATTGGCAATTCGTTGCGGTCACGTCCATCAGCTCAGTTGAGCATATCCGCGTTGCCGAGTACACCATCGGGCCGGCGCGCCGCGCGGGGTCGCGGCACGGGTGCCGGGGCCTGGCGCGGCGGGGCGTGCGGTCGTCAGCCGGGGAGCTTGACGCCGCCCGCGGTGAGGTCCTCGCGCAGCTGGCGCCGCTCGGCGTCGGACGCCGGGAGCAGCGGGCCGCGGACGCCGCCGCCCGGCAGCCCGAGCAGGTCCATCGCGGCCTTGGTCAGGACCGCGGCCTGGTTGCGGAACAGGCCGACGTTGACCGGCAGGACCTCCTGGTGAATCCGCAGCGCGTCGGCGTTGCGGCCGTCGCTGAACGCGTCGATCATCGCGTGCAGCCGGTCACCGACCACGTGCCCGGTCACGCTGATGAACCCGACCGCGCCGATCGACAGCCACGGCAGGTTGACCATGTCGTCGCCTGAGTAGTAGACGAGGCCGGTGCGGGCCAGCACGATCGAGGTGCCCGCCGCGTCGCCCTTGGCGTCCTTGACGCCGAGGATCCGGGGATGTTCGGCCAGCCTGACCAGAGTGTCCGTGGCCACCGCGGTCGCGGTCCGCCCCGGGATGTCGTAGATCAGCATGGGCAGGCCCGTGCTGTCGGCGACTTTGCTGAAGTGCGCGGCGAGCGCGTCCTGGGCGGGCTTGCTGTAGTACGGGGTGACGACGAGCAGGCCATGCGCCCCGGCTCGTTCGGCTTGACGGGCGAGTTCCTGGGTGTGCGCGGTGACGTTGGTGCCGACCCCCGCCACCACCCTGGCGCGGTCGCCGACGGCCTCTTTCACGACGCGGATGAGCCGCTCCTTCTCCGCGTCGGTCGTGGTGGGCGCCTCGCCGGTGGTGCCGTTGACCACCAGCCCCTCGTTGCGCATGTCGTCCACGAGGTACGCGGCCAGCCGGGCCGCGCCGTCGTAGTCGACGGCGCCGTCCGCGGTCATGGGGGTGATCATCGCCGTCAGCATCCGGCCGAAGGGCGTCGTGGTCGTGGTCATACCCGAACCGTACCCCGGCGGGGAGGGCCGCTACCAGCGACATTCGCGCTGCCCCAGTGAGCATCCCAATGTTCCTCCGATGTCGCGGTGGCCGCGGGAACGCGGCCGCTGGCGCCGGAGTGACGGTCGCCCTGGGCGTTCGCGGGAAGGCGGTCCCAGGCCGCCAGCGACGCCCACCGCGCCCACCACGCTGTCTCCGCGCCGGGCCCGGCCATGATCGCGAAGACTGGCTCTGTCTGAATGACGTGATCGTAACGGCGCGTTGGCCTCGCTCACGGCATGCGCTGTTCAGCGATTCATGTCGTATGTCAAATCTGCCGGTTCGCGGTCGCTGTCATGTCCCGGTCGACAGCGGATGAATGCTGCATCGAGCCGGTTATATGCGACAGCGGCCTATTCGCGTTTGAGCTGCGGCCTTTCCGAGTACGCGGCCGGGTGCAGGCGCGTCTCCCCGCCGCCGGGTGCCCGCCGACCGCCGCCCGACGATTCGATATGCCCGGTATGCCGGAATCCCGGAACCGGACATTCCGGACAGGGCGATTATTGGGAAAGAAAGGACCGGTCAGGGGTGGCCCTTTCTTTCCCGTTATCCCGGTACTACAGTCCCGGTTTGTTACATGGCGGGCCTCCTTTTCTGTCGGCTGGGTTCAGGTGACCTGTGCGGCTGTGAGCTGGGCGTGGTAGTGGTGCCATCGGGCGCGGGCCTGGTGGCGGCGGCGCCATCGTGACCAGGCGTAGCCGAGTTGGCGGGTGGCGGCTGTCATGGGCGCGGTGGCTAGGCGGGCGAGGCGGCGGGCTTCGGGGACGCTGACCTTGACCAGGCCAGGCTCGTCTCCGGGGGGATCGTCGTCCGCGGTGGCGGGCAGTTTCCCGGTGCCGGCCCACGCTTCGGGCTGGCCGGCAGTGCCGGCAGCGGGCGGTTCGCCGGGGCCGTTCGGGGCGGGGCGGGCGGCGGCGATGGCGAGCAGCGCCTGGGCGCACATGGACAGCACGGTGTGGCGGTGGAAGGAACCCCAGGTCCGGACCTGGTGCTGGTCCAGGCCGGCCTGGCCCTTTCCCTGCTGGAAGCACTCT
>JASHPP010000758.1 GCA_030038035.1 Trebonia sp. | reverse complement strand
CCCGCGGCCCGTGAACCGTCCGCCCGCAGCCTTGGCGTCAGCACAGCCGCGAAGCCGCCCGGGACGACGCGCAGCCGCAGTTTCCCGGCGGCCCGGTACCGGGGCCGGCCAGGACCAGCCCGGCCACCCCGTGCACGCTCCGCCGCGTCACCGCAAGCTCCCCATGCCCCATGAGGCCATTGTCCCTGACCACTGCCATTCCTCCCCGCCCCCCGATCACCGCGCGGCAGCGTGCCGCCAGGAACGGACGGTACAAAGCCCCGCAGCCCGGACCGGACACGCGCCGGCCACAGCGCCCGTCCAGGCGACACCCGGAAACCAGCGGCCGAAGCGCGTTGCACCGCCGATGTGGCGCCAGGCCCCAGCCGGGCCGGCATCTTGTTCGAGGTGCACCCGAACGGCCGTTCCTGTTTCCGGTTCCTGACCGCACTATGATCATTTACTGTGCAGGATGCCCTTTTCGCGGAGCCGCGGCTGGCCAGGATCTATGACGTGTGGGAGGGGGAGCGCGTTGACCTGCCCAGTTACCTGGCGATCGCGGCTGAACTCGGCGCGCGGAGCGTGCTTGATGTCGGCTGCGGGACGGGTAACTGGGCGTGCATGCTCGCCGAGCGCGGCTTTGAGGTCGTCGGGCTGGACCCGGCCGCGGCGTCGCTGGACGTCGCCAGGGCCAAGCCAGGCGCGCAGCGGGTGCGGTGGATCCACGGGGACGTGAGGAGCCTGCCGGACCTCGCGGTCGACCTGGCGACAATGACCGGCAACGTCAGCAACGTGTTCCTGTCCCAGCAGGAGTGGCTGGCGACGCTGGGCGGTGTCCATGCGGCGCTGCGCCCCGGCGGCCACCTGGTGTTCGAGTCCGTGGACCCGGCCGGCCAGCCGTGGCGGAGCTGGAACCGCGACACTACCTACGTCCGGCGTGAATCCGCCGACGCGGGTGCATTCGAGAGCTGGCTCGAGGTGACCGGGGTAGACGGCGATCTGGTGAGCACTCGGCGGACTTACGTATTCGCCGCTGACGGGGCAACGCTGATCTCGCAGGGTACCCGGCGTTACCCGCCGCGCCCGGTGATCGAGGACTCGCTCGTCTCAGCAGGCTACGAGCTGACGGATGTCCGCGGCGCGCCGGACCGTCCCGGCCTGGAATTGGTCTTCATCGCCCGCAAGCCCGCCACCACCTCGTAGCGCCCCTTTCCGGGGCGGCAGCGGGAAACGTGCCCATCAAGCCGACCCGGCAGCGCCGACTCCGACCTCGCGGGCAGACACTCCGATTCGGCCGGGCGATAAAAAACCCGGCGGGCCAGCATTCCGATCACGCTCAGCAACGACGGCTGGTCCGCGGCCGTCACGCGAGATCCGTCCGCTCGTCAGGTGCGGTAGTGCAGCTATGGACGATCACCCCCGTAAGCGTGCCGATCTGGCTGTTCAGCACCCGCTGCCGTGAGGGAGCCGCCCACATCAGCCGCACGCCGAGTCGGGTATGAAGCAGGGCTTGATCGGCGTCGGGGTGGCCCATCAACTACAGACCGTGGCATAGCCGGCCGGGCGGCGCGCCGGACACGTTGCAGCATCGCTCATCACCAGGACCTGCGCCGGCCCGGCCGTCAGGTTCCGGCTATCCCCGCAGGAGGGCGCGGCGGCCGTGCGGCCTGCCGACCGGTGTCAGTACGCGGCCAGCCGTGCCCGCTCCTGCGCCGCGAACGCCGCCGGCTTGCGGGCACCGGCGTCCCGCAGCACGGTGACAACCCGCGCCCGCGCCGCGGTCACGCCCGCCGGGGTGAGGATCGTCTCCCGCGCCGTCAGGCTGGCGGTGCCCACCCGCTCCACCTCGATCCGCACCCTCAGCTGCCGGCCGCAGTAGCGCACCCCGGCGCGCATGCCGATCTCCACCCGGGCCACCACATAGCGCGGATCGCGCCCCAGCGCCTGCACGCAGAAGGCGTCCCGGCCCTCCTCCAGGCAGGTCAGGAACACCGCGTGGTTGACATGCCCCAGTCCGTCAACGTCCCGCCACCGCACACCCACCTGGTGCTCAAAGACCGTGCTCACAAGCACACTGTCTCATCCCCGGCACCGCCGGCACGGCCGCGGCGGCCCCAGGTAACTTGAACGGGCCGCAGCCGGGCTGGCACGCCACCCATACCGCGGCCGGCCGCTGCGCCGACAGCGCCCGCCGATCACAGCGCACTCCACCTGACCGCTTCTCCTGCCCACCGGAACCGGCATCCCTCCCGCCGCCACCGATACTCATCAGTCCATGGACAGATAACCGCCGTTATGCGCGCCTTGGCGGCCGGTCGGGGCGGTCGTCTGAGCGTGCGGGAACGAATGTTCTGTGGCATCGCGCCGGCTCTATGTGCGTGCGTGCTCAAGATCGCTGGCACCAGCTGCGAGTTGCCGGGACAGCTGGCACAGGTTGTGCGGCGAGGACGGTGCACAGGGTCTTCGCGAGCCACGCGAGACCGTTAGCTTTACAAAGCTACGAAATATGTTAAGTTTGAAGACGTGAGAGCAAGAAACTCAAGCCGGGGCGTGCAGGAGCCGGAGGCGCTGGCGGCGGCCTATGCGTGCTTCGCGCGCACGGGCCTGCAGCGCACGACCGTGGAGGACATCGCGCGTGAACTCGGCAGGTCCCGGCCGGTGGTGTACCGGCACTTCTCCGACAAGCACGATGCGTTCCGCAAGGTTGCCCAGCAGTTGCTGGACGAGGCGCTCGACCAGGCGCGCAGCGGCGCGGAGGGAACCGGTCCGGCCGCCGGCCGGGTGCTCGCCGTCGTGGACGCGAAGCTGGAGCTTGCGGCCCGCGTGCACCGCGACAGCCCGCACCACGCGCGGGAGATCCTCGCGGCCGACAGCAACGTCCTGGCCGGCCAGGTCGCCGCCTACCTCGCCCAGCTCGGCGACCTCATCGTGACCGTGCTGCAAGACGCCGTTCCCGCCGCCAGGGCCCGCGAGGTGGCAGACATCCTGCTGGCCCTTACCCGGGGTCTGGAGGACGACCTGAGCAACCCCGGCCGGGCGCGGGCGCTCCTGCGCCTGGCCGTCGAACAGCTCACGACATCCCCGGTATCACCCGCCGGGTGAGCCATCACCAGCCAATCGGCCGGGAGGATGCCCGGCCCGGCCAGAAGGGAATCACCGCCATGAACGCCACATCACACTTGTACGCGGACCAGACGGCGTGGAAGGAACTGCAGGAATTCCTGCCCGGGCGGCTGCGCCTGACCAGCGCCGGCGACCTCCCGGGGGAGGAGTTCTGGGAGTGGAAAGGCAACCGCATCCACCTGGACCGCTACCTCAACCCCGACGCCCCGGCCAAGGTGATCCTGCACCACGGCGTGGGCACCAACGGCCGGCAGATGACCCTCATCCTCGGCAAGACCCTCGCCGACCGCGGCTGGGAGGTCACCGCGCTCGACGACCTCGGCTACGGGATGACCGAGGTCGCCCGGGGCTTCATCCCCGGCTACACCGACTGGGTGCAGATGGTCACCGACTACCTCGCCCATGAGAAGGCCCGCGACGACCGCCCGATCGTGCTCTACGGCCTCAGCGCCGGCGGGATGCTCACCTACCACGTCGCCGCCCACGCCCCGAAAGGCATCCTGGCCGGGATTGTCGGCATGACCTTTCTCGACCAGCGCATCCCGAAGGTCGCCCATGCCACCGCTCACGACCCGCTCACCGCCGCGGCCGGCCCGGCGATGCTGAGCGCCCTCGCCAGGACGCCGCTGCGCCGCCTCCGCTACCCCATGACCGCCGCCTCCAAGATGAGCGCCCTGACGAACAACCCCGGTGCCATGAAGGTGTTCCTGCGCGACGACACCTCGGCCGGGAACGCGATGTGGGTGAAGTTCCTCGCCGAGTACATGCACTACACGCCCGACGTGGAGCCCGCCGACTTCGACGCCTGCCCCGTCCTGCTGACCCAGCCCGCCGAGGACCGCTGGTCACCGCGCGAGCTTTCCGTCCCCGTGCTCAGCAAGATCACCAAGGTCCCCGTCACCATCGTGATGCTCGAGGGCGCCGGGCACTACCCGATGGAAGAACCAGGCCTGACCCAGATGCAGGACGCAATCGACGCCTTCATCCGCAGCGCGGCCACCAAGTGAGCTCAGCGCGGTGGCCGGCGCCGGACGCGGAACCGCACAATCTGCGCACACCGGGATCACCATGAATGCCATTCGCATTGCACGCCGATTCGGCGTTCGGCAGCCAAACCGCGAGCAGCGCTCATCGGCCGATGATCCTCTTCGTGATGTGGGCCACGGAGGCCTCTCGTACCTGCCAATGGGGTTACATCCCCCAATCGCCACGAGCGGTTGTCTCTACCTGTGCGCGAGGATGTCGGCGAGCCGGGTGGAAGCCAGGTCAGCCGCGAGGACGCCGCTGAACGCGACCTGGACGTTGTGCCCGCCATGGCTGTCATCTGCGGTTTCCGGTGTGCCGCCGACTG
>JASHPP010000106.1 GCA_030038035.1 Trebonia sp. | reverse complement strand
ACCCCCGGCTACATTCCCTCGCTGTCCGGGCTGACCATCCAGTACGCGGCGGGCCCCAACGGGCCGTGGCACACGCTGGGCGCCGTACCCAAGCAGAGCGTCGTCTGCGGCAACGGCGGCTGGGCGTTCAGCGGCACGCTCGAAGCGCGGCTGAACTACGCCTACTACCGCGCGTGGTACGCCGGGACCACCAACGTGGCGGGCACGGGTTACCTGTCCGCGGCAAGCGGCAAGGTGCTCGCCTGGAAATACGAGGACCGCATCACGTCATTCAGCGTTTCAAAGCGGACCGTCGGCAAAGGGGCAAAGCTTACCGTCAGCGGAATTCTGCAGTTCTATTCGGGAGGCTGGCGGAACTACGCCAACCAGCAGGTACGCATCATCTTCCTCGAAAAAGGAAGCAAGATCTGGTACTATATGCTCCCCGTGCCGCGCACCAATTCAAGCGGCAAATTCAGCGAGACCTTCACCGACCCCGCGTCCGCCACCTGGTCGGCCGAATACCTCGGCAACTCCACGCACTTGGCCACGGTCGCGGCGATGATCATCGTCACAGTCAAGTGACGGCGGGCAGGCGCCAGGGATCGTTCGGGATCAATGTCTTAAAGACCGACGCTGGCGAGCAGCTCCTCGGCGGCTTCATGGGGGCCGAGCCTGCCGTCCGCCACCCGGGCCGCGAGCTCGTCGGGTACCTCGAGCCGCGCCCGCACCGCGCCGAACGCCAGCGCGCTCACCTCTTCGCGCGCCCGGGCCAGCCGCCGCCGCGCCCGCTCGCCGCTTTCCGCCAGCCACGCCCAGTGCCGGTCCAGCTGGCGGACCAGCTCGTCCACCCCCTCGCCCGAGGTCGCGACCGTCGTCACCACCGGCGGCTTCCACCGCCCGGCGGAAAGCGCGACCATCGACCGCAGGTCGCGGACCGTCCGCTGGGTTTCCGGCCGGTCCGCCTTGTTCACGACGAGCACGTCGGCGACCTCGAGCACCCCCGCCTTCGCCGCCTGGACCGCATCCCCCATGCCGGGCACGACGAGCAGCGCCGTCGTGTCCGCGGCCGCCGCGATCTCCACCTCGGCCTGCCCCACCCCGACGGTCTCGATCAGGATCACCCCGAACCCGGCGGCGTCGAGCACCCGCACCGCCTGCGGCGTCGCGGCGGCCAGCCCGCCGAGCTGCCCGCGGCTGCCCATCGACCTGATGAACACGCCGGGGTCGGTCGCGTGCTCCTGCATCCGCACCCGGTCGCCGAGCAGCGCGCCGCCGGAGAACGGCGACGACGGGTCCACCGCGAGCACCGCGGCCCGCTCACCGCGGGCGCGCAACGCCTTGACAAGTGCGCTGGTCACGGTGGACTTTCCCGCGCCCGGCGCCCCAGTCAGGCCGATGACCCGCGCGCCCGCGACCATGGGGGCCAGGTCTTTTATTACCGAACGGACCCCGCTTTCTCCGTTTTCGACCATCGAGATCACCTTGGCGAGCGCGCGGACGTCCCCGGCACGCACGCGTTCGGCGAGCGCTGCCGCATCCAGCGTGGTCAGCGTGGTCAGCGCGGCACCCGCAGCAGGAGCGCCGAGCCCTGGCCGCCGCCGCCGCACAGGCCGGCCGCGCCGGCCCCGCCGCCGCGCCGGCGCAGCTCGCAGGCCAGCGTGAACACGATGCGGGCGCCGGAAGCGCCGAGCGGGTGGCCGAGCGCGATCGCGCCGCCGTTGACGTTCACCTGCTCAGGGGTGGCGTCCAGCTCGCGCATCGACTGGATGCCGACCGCGGCGAACGCCTCGTTGATCTCGATGACGTCCAGCTCGCCGACGGTCTGGCCGGACCTCTTGAGTGCCTTCTTGATCGCGTTGGCGGGCTGGGAGTGCAGCGAGTTGTCCGGCCCGGCCACCGTGCCCCACGCGCCGACCTCGGCGAGCACGCTGGCGCCCAGCCGCCGCGCGGCGGCCGCCGAGGCGACGACGACCGCGCAGGCGCCGTCGGAGATCTGCGAGGAGGACCCGGCCGTGATCGTCCCGTCCGCGCCGAAGGCGGGCGGCAGCTTGGCCAGCCCTTCGGCGGTGGTGTCGGGGCGGATGCCCTCGTCCGCGTCGAAGGTCGTCGTGTCGCGCTTATGCCTGATGGTCACCGGGACGATCTCGTCGGCGAAGATGCCGTCCTTCGCGGCCCGCGCCGCCCGCTGCTGTGACCGGGCGGCGAACTCGTCCTGTTCGGCGCGGCTGATGCCGAACCGCTTGTTGTGCAGCTCCGTCGACTCGCCCATCGACAGCCCGTCGAAGGCGTCGGTCAGGCCGTCAAGCGCCATCGAGTCGGCCATCTCGACCGGGCCGTACTTGTAGCCGCGGCGCGAGTTGCCCAGCACGTGCGGCGCGCTGCTCATCGACTCCATGCCGCCGGCGACGATGACGTCGTACTCATCGAGCCTGACCAGGTCCGCCGCCATCGCGATCGCGTCGAGGCCGGACAGGCAGACCTTGTTGACCGTGGTGGCCGGCGTGGTCATCGGGATGCCCGCCTTGACCGCCGCCTGGCGGGACGTGATCTGCCCGGCGCCGGCCTGCAGCACGTGGCCCATGATCACGTACTGGACGTCGGCGGGCTCGATGGCCGCGCGGTCCAGGGCGCCCGTGATCGCGAAGCCGCCAAGCTCGGCGGCGGTGAAGCCGGCCAGCGATCCCAGCAGCCGGCCGATCCCGGTACGTGCTCCGCCGATGATCACTGGGTCGCCCATGCCGGCCTCCTGCGTTGTGCTGTGACACCTACCTGAAACGATACCCAGCATGCTGCTGCGGATCGATCACGTGGGCATCGCCTGCCACTCGCTGGAAGCCGCCGTCGAGCGGTATCAATCGGTCTTCGGGCTCACGGTGGTCAGCCGCGAGACCAACGAGCAGCAAGGGGTGCGCGAGGCGATGCTGGCGCTGCCGGACGGTTCCTCCTACGTGCAGCTGCTCGAACCGCTCGGGCCGGACACCCCGGTCGGCAGGTTCCTCGCCAGGCGGGGCGAGGGACTGCATCACGTGGGCTACGCGGTAGCCGACGTCGCCGCGGCGCTTGACGCGATCGGCGGGCGCGGTGCGCGGCTCGTCGACCGGCGTCCGCGGCACGGTTCGATGGGCGCCTCGATCGCCTTCTTGCACCCCGCTGATCTCGGTGGGGTACTGACTGAACTCGTGCAGCCGCGAGACGTGCGCGAAACGTGATCTTTGCCCGGCAATCTGGGGACTCATGAGGCACGCCAGACCCGTACACTTCCAGGGCAGGCACGACCAAAGCCGCTAACCGGGATTCATGGGGCAGAGAACTCCGAAGACCCCACCAACCGCGCGGCGGCGGAGTAGTGTGCCTGACACTGGGCGAGAAAATCGCCGGAGTCCGCGATGCAGCGCCACAGTCCTTCGGGGCCACAGGCTCGGGCTGACGAGGGGTGGGGTGGTGCGGTCCGCTGGCCGCCGGCGATTACCCGGCCGCTGACCCCGCCTGCCGTTTCCCCCGTCTAGCCAGGATTAGGCCACATGCAATCGGATATTGACGCTCAACTGACCAGCTTCTTCGAAGAGACTCCACCGCGCGACTTCGCCAAGGTCATGCGCGGTTACGATCCCCACCAGGTCGACGAGCACATCCGTCAGCTCGCCACCGAGGTCCGCAGGCACCAGGAAGACGCGCTGGCCGCGCGACGCGATCTCGCCGACGCGCACCGGCAGATCCGGGAGCAGGAGCGGCCGACGTACTCGGGCCTTGGCGCGCGCATCGAGCAACTGCTGCGGCTCGCCGAAGAGCAGGCCACCGAACTCGTCCAGGCCGCCAGGTCCGAGGCCAACGAGATCAAGGCTGCCGCGAAGGTTGACGGTGCTGAGCTGCGCGCGGCAGCCGAGAACGAGGCCGCGGAACTGCGGGCCAACGCCAAGCGTGAAACCGACGACATGCGCGGCGCGGCCGAGCGCGAGGCGGACTCGATCCGTACCACCGCGCGGCGCGAGGCGGACGAGCTGACCTCGACCACCGAGCGCGAGGTTGCGAAGCTGCGTGCCACCGCCGACCACGAGGTCGCCGAGAAGCGCGCCGCCACCGAGCGCGACATCGCCAAGCTGCGCACCACCACCGAGCGCGAGGTGGCGCAGCTCAAGGCGGCCGCCAAGCGGGAGCGGGACGAGATCCTCACCACGTCCAAGCGCCAGGCCGACGAAATGCGGTCGCAGGCGCAGCGCATCCTGGAGGAGAGCGAGGCGCAGCGGGCGCAGGCCGAGGCCGAGTTCGAGATCCAGCTCGCCGCGCGCCGCGAGGAGGCCGAGCGCCAGGAGGCCGAGCGCCTCGCCGCCGCCCAGGCCGCCACGCAGAAGCTGGTCTCCGAGGCCGAGCAGCGGGCTTCCACCGCCGAGCAGCGGGCCGCCAAGGCGTCCGCGCAGGCCGACCAGACCCGGCGCGACGCCGACCAGCACGCCAGGCAGCTGGTCAGCAACGCCAAGAAGAACGCCGACCAGATCGTGTCGCAGGCCAAGTCGCAGGCCGAGCAGCTGATGACCGAGGCCAAGACCGAGGCCGAGCGCCGCCGGGTGACCGCGCAGCGCGAGGTCGACGAGCTGACCAGGCAGAAGGACAACATCGCGAGCCACCTCGCCCAGGTGCGCCAGCTGCTCGGCGGGCAGCTCGGCGGCGCGATCCCTGGCATGGAGGCCGTCGCCCAGGGCCCTGCCCAGGCCAAGCCGGCCATCGCCGAGAGCGCGCCCGTCACCAACGGCGCCCCGGGGGCGCCCGCCCCGGCCCCGGCCCAGGCCCCGGCCCCGGCGCCAGCGCCGGCCGCCGTCCGGCAGGCGGCCGGGAACGGCGGCACCGCGACCGCCCAGGCACCGCGTCCTGGCAACGGCGCCGGCGCGCCGAAGGCGGAGGCGGGCAAGCCGGAAAGCGACGAAGACTGGTGGACCGAGTAAGCCGGTCTCCCGGCTGACGGCTTCGCGGGATTGTGGTGCCCCCCGGCTGGTAGCCGGGGGGCACCACGTCGCTTTTCGCCGCACCGGCAATGAGTCGCCGTTGCGCGTTTCGGGTGCTGCCAGGCTGGCAAGGTCCTGGCGGCTATATGCGCGTGGCGGGCGAGCCGGGGCGCGGGGGCAGGGGCGGCGGGTCAGGCCATCGCGGTCTGGCCGCCGTCGACGGCGAGCACCTGGCCGGTCATGAACGACGAGGCGTCGCTGGCCAGGAACACCGCGGGGCCCGCCATCTCCTCGGCCCTGCCCCAGCGGCCCATGGGCACGTTCGCGATCGTCGCCTGGCCGCCGTCCGGGCTGTCCCACAGCACGCGGTTCAGCTCGGTCGCGGTCCAGCCCGGGCACAGGGCGTTCACCCGCACGCCGGTCCGGCCCCACTCGCTCGCCAGCGTCTTCGTCAGCGAGACCACCGCGGCCTTGGCGGCGCCGTACGGGGCCAGGAACGGCGCGGCGGCAAGGCCCGCGACCGAGGCGACGTTGATGATCGAGCCGCTGCCACGGGCCGTCATGTGCGCGCCCGCGGCCTGGCAGATCCACATGGTGGCGTCCAGGTTCAGCCGGAGCACCTTCTCCCAGCCGGACAGCCGCATGTCCAGGAACGGCACCACGAAATTCGAGCCGCCCGCGTTGTTGACCACGATGTCGAGCCGGCCGAGCATGGCGATCGCCTCGGCCACCGCGGCGCCCGCCGCCTCCCGGCTGGTCAGGTCCGCCGGGATCTCGACCGCCTCGCGCCCGAGGTCGCGTACCTGCTTGCCGGTGACCGCGAGCCCCTCGGCGCCGCGCGCGGTCAGCGCGACGTCGGCGCCCGCCTCGGCGAGCGCCACCGCGATCACCTGCCCGATGCCGCGCGAGGCGCCGGTCACCAGGGCCTTCTTGCCGTCCAGGCGGAACAGCTGCTGTGTCACGGCTCTCCTTCCCACTCCGTCGGCAGCTCCGCCGACTCGTTCAGCGCCGCCGGGTTGACCACCCGCACGATCTCGCCAAGCACGATGCGGACGTAGTTCTCCCCCACCCACAGATGCCTGGCACCATCCACGCCGATGACGTCGGCCTTCGGCACCCGGGCGAAGCGCTGGCGCGCCTCCCCCGGCCGCAGGTAGTCGTCGAATTCCGGTACAAGCGCGGTCAGCGGCTTGCCGGACGCGGCCCAGGCGTCGAGGTCCTCGTCCGTGGCGCGGCGCAGCGGCGGCGACAGCAGGATCGCGCCCTCCACCTGCGGCAGCACGCCCCACTTCAGCGCCAGTTCGGTGCCGAACGACCAGCCGAGCAGCCACAGCCGCGGCAGCCCCGCGCCGGCGGCGTAGCTGACGGCCGCCTCGACATCGTGCCGTTCTGTCTGCCCGCCGCCGAACTCTCCGTCGCTCTTGCCGTGCCCGGACTCGGTGCCGCGGGTGTTGAACCTGAGCACCGCCAGGTCGGCGAGGGCGGGCAGCCGGTAGGACGCCTTGCGGATCACGTGGCTGTCCATCATGCCGCCGTGGGTCGGCAGCGGGTGCAGGCAGATCAGCGTGGCTGCCGGGTCGCGCCCGGCGGGCAGCGCCACCTCGCCGACCAGGTTCAGGCCGTCCGCCGTCGCTATCGTGATCGGCGTCCGCCTGGCCGGAAGGATCGTCGCGGCCCTGATCTGGTTCACGGTTTCCTCTCGCGGTCAGGTCAGCCGGGATGACGCTGCAGGCGCCGCTGCCAGCACACGGTGTGCCAGTGCCGCCTCGACGTCACGCCGGCGTGCGTCGGCCACACCACCACGTGTGCCGTACCAGGGTAGATCTCCTGATCGCAGCCCGGGCAGCGGTACGCCTTGGCGGCC
Source organism: Trebonia sp. (assembly GCA_030038035.1). Next base: position 5,283 of record JASHPP010000106.1, on the reverse strand, counting down.
GCCGTGCCCGGTACCTGGCGCACGACCCAGTCACCGTCCGGCCACTCTTCGGTCCGCTCGGGACCCAGCGGCGCGGCCGGCGCGGCGGGCCGGGGTCGCCGGGTCTTGCGCGGACTCACAGTCATCCAGCCTATCGAGCCGCTGGTGCCCGGCGATTCGCACTACAGTGACGCGCGGTTCATGTTGACAGCGGAGTTGCTACCCATGCTAGTGTCCGGAAATCGAACAAGCGCCGGACATTGACAAGGGGGATTTCGTTGACACGGTTAATGAACTTACGCGGCACGGGAAGGCCAGCAATGGAGGCCGCGAGGGAAGCACGGGGCACGGGGAGCATCGGCGGTGGTCACCGCTGATGGCAAGCACGCGGGAACGAGCCGGCCGGTGGACCGGGCTGTACAGGGACGCCCAGGGCAAGCAGCGAAGCGCCGGGCATTCGGCACAAAGATCCTGGCGAGTAGCGGGTGCAGCTCTAGGCGCCCGGCATGTGGCCAGGGGAAGTCTGCCACCAGAACACGATGAGTTTTCGGGCTGGGAAGAAGACGCGCTCGACAACCTGACTCTGACGGTCACCATCGGAGGCGAGGAGATCCGGCTGGCCACCGTGACCGCGATCCCGCCACCGGCCTGTATGAGACCTACATAGGGCTCAGGCTCTCTAAGAACCAGCTCGGCCGCCATGACTCCAGCCAGGAGCGGGCCGTCCGGGAGGCCGAGGAGTTCCTGATCGAGAAGCTCCGGAAGCTCCTATGACCAGGGTGCCCGGGCGAAAACCGAACAGTGTCGGCTGGCTTGGGATCATAGAGCCATGCCTACGACAACGGAGACATCATGGACACGGACACCTTTACCCCAACCGCCGGGGGTTCCTTACGAGACGCCCCTGCTTCTGCTGCCCGGGTCGCGCGTTTCACGGTCCCGCGCGCCGTGCACCCTGACGAAATCTGGGAGCCCAGAGGCGGCGAGCTGGCCGGCCGCTCGTGGCCCGGCCACGGTGCAGAGCACCCGGGCCGCCACCGCGCCCACACGTATATGGGCGAAGAGCCCGTCGTGGGCAATCTTGTGCGCGACGTCCACCAGGCCCGTGCGGCGCTGCGGCCAGGCGCTGGCGAGGAGGTGCGACATGGCGAATGACAAGCGTCCGGTGGTGGACGAAGGCGAGCCGTACCGCCCGGTGCCGTACCGGGCTGGCGGGCCTCAGAGCGGACTTGCGGAGCGCAAGACCGAGTTGCTCAGTGCCGGGCCGGGGGCGGGATTTCTTCCCGGACGGCGCGGGGCGGGACGACGGAGCTGGGCTAGGTCCGGCTGTGTCCATGACGCCGAGAACCGGGCGCTTCATCGTTCTAGGAGGCTTCCAGAGCCTTAGCTAAGGGACCACCCTCGTACCTGGAATGCCTGCGCGACCTCGGCCGCATTGCCCTTCTTCCAGGTGAAGGTGTGCGTGTCGCCGCTTGTGAGCGTCAACGTGAGCTGGACGTCGGTCCGCTTGGCCAGGGCACCCATGACTCCGAACGCCACCACGCGCCCGACGCTGACCTTGCTGGCGTCCGAGACCGAGATGGCGGCGACGTCGGCGCGGGGCCAGGACTTAGCCCCGGTCCCAAACGACGCCGGGTCGTTCAGCTTGATCTCGTTCTCGGTGACCTCTTGCAGCTCGATAGCTCCCGACCTGCCGAACTTCTTGAGGCTGTAAGCGTCCACAATTTTCCCGCCCTCTTGAAAGAACCTGGATGGTTTCAAGCTTAGGAAGCTGCCGACTGTCTCCTCGCGTAGTGCGAACTCTAGTGTGCTTTTGTTAGACGTGGGCGGTGATGGTCGGGTTACCCGGCTAGCCAGGACATTCGATCATCCTCGTTGACACGCTCCCGAGTTGATGCCCTGCGCGCCCGCCCCGCTGACGTGCGCCGATGCCTGCGACGCGCGCGCATCGGGGCCTTGTCAACGAACTACCGTTGACAAGGCTGCACGCCATCTGTACGGTTTTCCCGTTATGACCTGCGACAACACAGGTCTTCACCCACTACAGTGACGTTCCGTGCGGCTCGTCATCGCCCGGTGCAGCGTCGACTACGACGGCAGGCTCACCGCTCATCTCCCGTCCGCCCTCCGGCTGCTCATCGTCAAGGCTGACGGGTCAGTGCTCGTGCATTCGGACGGCGGCTCATACAAGCCGCTGAACTGGATGTCGCCGCCGTGCCGACTGACCGAGCAGCCGGACAGGTGGACGGTCGCCAACAAGGCGGGCGAGACGCTGACGATCACGATCGAGGAAACCCTCAGCGACACGTTCGTGGACCTCGGCACCGACCCCGGCCTGGTCAAGGACGGCGTCGAGGCGCACCTGCAGGAGCTGCTCGCCGGGCAGCTGCACCTGCTGGGCGACGGCTGGCGGCTCGTCCGCCGCGAGTACCCCACGCCGATCGGCCCGGTCGACATCATGTGCCGCGACGGCGACGGCGCGCACGTCGCCATCGAGATCAAAAGACGCGGCGAGATCGACGGCGTGGAGCAGCTGACCCGGTACCTTGACTTGCTCAACAGGGACCCGCTGCTGGCGCCCGTGCACGGCGTCTTCGCCGCCCAGGAGATCAGGCCGCAGGCGCGCGTGCTCGCGGCCGACCGGGGCATCCGCTGCGTCACGCTCGACTACGACACCATGCGCGGCATCGAGCCGGAAAACACGCTGTTCTGAGGCTCGCACCGAGAACCCGGACTGGCGGCGGGGCCCCCTGCGCCAGAAAAGCGGCGCGGCCGGGGTGGGTGAGCTACTGGCGGGCGAGCTGGGCGGTCGGGGCGGGGGCGGGGTGCGGAGTGGCGGGCGGGCTGGGCGGCGGGCCGGGGGTGGCCGCCTGCTCCTGTTGCGGTCCCTCGAGGAGCCAGTCGACGTCGACCTCCTCGCCGCCGACGTTCGTCGTGTCCCACGGTCCGCTGACCAGCAGCGTGTGGATCAGCGGGCCGCCGAGCGAATCCAGGTGCGCGCGCAGCGTGTCGTCGTCGGGCATCCCCGCGATGCGCGGCGCCAGGCGCTCCCTGATCTGGATCAGCCGCGCCAGCAGGGCCTCGCGGTCGGCGTCGGCGTCGAAGGTCCCCTCATCGCCCTCCGCGATGCCCTGGGAGATGATGTCCTTGATCGCGCGGAAGTCGCCGGTGTCGTCGGCGGTGACCATCTGCAGCCACGCCCGGGTCTTGTGCCGGTACTGCAGCATCGACATCACGGCCTCGTGCCGGACGAAGTCGGCGTCCCGCAGCGTCGTGCCGTGGCGGGGCCTGGCCAGGCACCGGGCCAGGGATATCGCCGACACCAGCCCGCTGTTCAGGCCGCGCCCCGGCCAGAAGTGGATGGCGTTGGCGGCATCGCCAAGCAGGAAGCCGAACGTCCCCGGCGTCTTCGCGGTGGGCGGGAACAGCCGGGCCGAGAACCGCGGCCGCTGCACCATGCTCAGCTGGAAGCCGGTCACCGCGGTCAGGTTCTCCGGCGGGACGCCGAACAGCGTGAGCCCCTCCTGCACCCGCGACCAGAACGCCGACCCGCGCAGCAGGGCCGGCAGGAACAGCGTGTGGTGCGTGCCGCAGGTGAACTCCCCGCTCGGGGTCCGCTCGAGCAGGCAGGGCTCGGTCTGGATGCAGCCGGTGAACAGCTGCCTGACCGGGTCGATCCCGACCGCTTCCTTCGCCTCGGAGGCGGTGAGCCGCATGTTCAGGAATCCCTCGCCGCGCAGCGAGTTCAGCAGGAACCGGTTCTGCGACACCGTCAGCAGGACCGCCATCGGGTCGGGCAGCGTCGACTTCACGCGCAGGCCGAGCACGAAGTCGGAAACCTGCTCGCCGTCGAGCGCGTACAGGGTCGGGTCGGCCGCGCCGAACTTGTCGGCGAAATGCTGGAAGGTGCGCGACCGGCTGCCCTCGCAGATCGCCAGCACGTGCTGCCCGGCTATCTCGTCGTGGGCGGCGTCGGCGTCGAAGGGCGCGGGGATGAGCTCGATCTGGCCGCGCTTGCGGTTAGCCAGGTCGAGCAGGCGCTCCTCGACATAGGCGATGCGGATGTTGCGGGGGCCGAAGTCCTGGATCGAGTCCGGCCCCTTCGGCCACATCTCGGTAAAGTTGCCCGGGGTGAACAGGTGGTCCTGCAGCTCCTGCGGGAGCTTGAGGAACTGGCGGCTCTGGATGGTCACGACCTGCTGGCGCGCGACGTACCGGTCCTCCGGCCCCTTCCACACCACCCGGTGGCCGTCGCGCTTCCAGCGGCCGTTGTAGACCCGGATCGACACCCGCGGCCCCATCAGGTCCGCCAGCATCAGCGCGAACGTCAGGCCGACCGGGCCGCCGCCGCTGACGGTCACCCGCAGGACCGACGCGGGGTCGACAAGCTCGCCGGAGCGAAGCACGCCCGCGCGGACGGTCTTGGCCTCCGCGTCCGACACCTCGAAGCGGAACAGCTGGTCCCCGATCATGATCTCGTCGCCCGGCCGGAGCCGGTGGGCCGTAACGGCCGCGCCGTTGACCCAGGTGCCATTGCTGCTGCCCCGGTCGGCGAGGACATAGCCGTCGGCCTCCTGCCGGAGCTCGGCGTGCAGCCGGGAGGCGGACAGGTCATCGATGACGACGTCGTTGTTCTCGTCGCGGCCGAACGTGACCGGCGCGCCGCCCACCGCGAAGCGCCTGCCGACCAGGTCGCCCCGCACCCCGATGATCGAAGCTTTCACCGCGCATCTCCCGTCCCCGCCCGCAAAACCGCGTGACGTCGTCACTCGCCAATACCGTAGCGCCGCCGTCCGCCAGCGTCCACGATTCCCGGCGGGGGCAGGGCGGGCGGGCGCTCGCGATCGCTCAGCAGGTAGTGCAGCACGGCGATGTCGCCGAGCCGACGGGCCGCGGCCAGCGTCATCGGGCGCGCCGGGGTGTGCGGGTAGGCGGAGGGCAGGCCGAAGCGCGGCGCGCTGGCGTCGCCGACGAAGAACGGGGCGATCGCGAGGCGCAGCTCGTCGGCGAGGTCCGCCGCGAGGATGTCGCGCAGGATCCGGGCGCCGCCCTCGACGAGGACAGTCGCCACGGATCGTTCGGAATAAAGGTCGTGCAGGACGGTGCGCAGGGATGGCGGGTCGCCCGCGTCGATGACCTCGGCGCTCCCCCCGAGCCTGGCCTGGGCAGCCGCGACGGCGCGCGAGGCGCAGTAGACAAGCGGGGTGCCCGGGCCGGTGAAGAAGCGGGCGGCCGGGTCAAGGGCGCCGGTGCCGGTGAGCGTGACCCGCAGCGGCTGCGGCGGCCGGCCGGCGGCGGCACGGC
>JASHPP010000105.1 GCA_030038035.1 Trebonia sp. | reverse complement strand
GAGGAGGACGTGGTGGCCAGCCTGACCAGGCTGCTCGGCGACGACCTGCCGTACGAGCTCGAGTTCGCGCAGCCGCTGGCCGGCGGCAGCGTCTCAGCCGTCGACACCCCGCTGTTCGAGGTCTGCAGGCGCTTCGTCGCCCGGCATGACCCTGGCACCACGCTCGTCCCCACGCTCTGCCCGAGCTTCACCGACTCCCACTACCTGCGCGAGGCGTTCGGGACCGTGGCCTACGGATTCTGGCCCGTGCGGTCAACGCCGTACGAGGTCATGTACGCCGGCCTGCACGGGCAAGACGAGCGGGTTCACGTGGATGATCTGGGTTACGCCACGTTGTTCCATATTGAAACGTGCCTGGCTATTGGGTCGATGGACCGTTAGGGCAGGCACGGTGAGCCAGAGGAGGACGGGGATGCTCGACGGAGCGGACCGCAGGACGCTGATTCTCGACGCCGCCCGCGACGTCATCAGCGAGCGGGGGGTCGACGCGGCCCGCATGGCGGACATCGCCGAGCGCGCCGGCGTGAGTCTCGGGCTGGTCCAGCACTACTTCCGCCACAGGGACAGGCTGCTCGCCGAGGTGTTCAGCCTGGAGTCGGAGCGCATCACGGTGCGGTGGCGCAACCTGGTCGACCCGGGCGCCGACCCGCTGACCCGGCTCGTCGAGTACCTCAGGCTGTGTGCCAGGGAAGGCACCGACCCAAGCGTGCGGTCCTTCCGCCTGACCTGGTCGCTCTGGCTGGAGTTCTGGTCCAAGGCGAACAGGGACGCCGCCCTGCGCGAGGAGGTCGCCGCGATCTACCGTGAGTTCAGCGCCCCGTTCAGCGACGCCATCGTCGAGGGAATCGAACGCGGCATCTTCGCCCCGAGGGGCGCCGTGCCGGACATCGTGGACCGGGTGGTCTCGCTCATCGACGGCCTCGCGATCCGCACGCTCCTGGATGGGATGGACCAGCACCGAATGCTCTCGCTGCTGGTGGACTGCCTGTGCATCGAACTGGGCGTGGCCGATGAGGAGGCGAAGCTGCTGCGCCAGCGGCTGTAGCCGGTCAGCCCGCACCGAGGTCGCCCGTGCCGGGCGTGGTTGGTCCCACATCGTAAGTGGGCATCATTCGACCGGGGCCGAACCGAGCGGGGGTGGCGGGATTGGAGGACCGGAGTCTGGGCCGCGGCCGGGTCAGCGTGCCGGTGGTCGGGCTGGGCACCTGGCGGCGGCTGGAGGCAGCCGCCGCGGCCGGCCGGCAGGACGAGCTCATCGAGGCCGCCATCGCGGCTGGCATCCGGGTCATCGACACCTCACCCATGTACGGCACCGCCGAGCGCCTGCTTTCCGACGCGCTGGACGGCCACCGCGGGCAGGTGTTCATCGCGGACAAGGTCTGGACTCCGTCGGCGCAGGAGGGCGCGGCACAACTGTCCCGCGCGGTGGACTGGTACGGCGGCCTGGTCGACTTGATGCAGATCCACAACCTGGTGGCCTGGCAGGCCCACCTGCCCATGCTCGAGGCCGCCCGGGACCGCGGGCTGGTGGGCCTGATCGGGGCCACCCACTACTCGCCAGCGGCTTTCGGCGAGCTCGCCGAGATCATGCGCACTGGCCGCATCGACACCGTCCAGGTGCCTTACAACCCGGACCACCGGGAGGTCGAGCGCACGATCTTGCCGCTGGCTGACGACCTCGGCCTCGGCGTCCTGCTGATGCGCCCGCTCGGCGAGGGCCAGCTCATGCGCCGGCCGCCCAGCCCGGCGCAGCTCGCGCCGCTGCGTCCCTTCGGCATCACCACCTGGGCCCAGGCCCTGCTCAAGTGGGGCCTGAGCGACCCGCGGGTCCACGTCTCGCTGACCGCCACCGCCCAGCCCGGCCGGCTCGCGGAGAACGCCGCCGGAGGATCGCCGCCGTGGTTCGGAGCGGACGAACGGGCCTACGTGCTGCGCCTGGCCACAGCCGGCTAACCCAGCCATCCCGTCCCCAGCCCGAGGCCAGCACCGGGGGTTTAAGTAAGGGATCTGGAGGGATTCTGTCCAGTTGATCCGGGCGCGGACGGTGTCGAGGTAGCCTTCGCGGACCCAGGTTGCCTGGGGCTCGATGCCCTGGCTGGCCAGCGCCTGGCAGTCATGCAGGACGAGGCGCTGCTGCCACGCGACGCGGCCGGTGATCTCGGCCGGCACGGGGATGCCGTAGGCGTCGCACAAGGTCTCGATCCGTCGGCGCCGGCCGGGCGGCTGGGGGTAGCGCAGCCAGCGCAGGCATTCGGAGTCCACGCGGAACGGCGCGGCGTACTCCAGCGCGTAGGCGATGTCGAAGATCGGCGGTGCCGGCCGGGCGTGGTCGAAGTCGATGAGGCCGACCGGGTGCCCGGCGCGCCAGACCCCGTTCCAGGGGCCGAAGTCGCCGTGGCAGACGACCTCGCCAAGTGCGCAGGTGCCCGGGCCGCTGGACCGTCGGGCGCCGGGCGGCGGGTGGTAGCCTGCGACGGCGTCGTGGTAGCGGCGCAGGAACGCTGCCCAGCGCCGGAGCCCGCTTTCTGGGACGATCTCGGCCCACCCGGCGGGACCGGACTCGCCGTCGATCCAGGTGAGCAGCTCCAGGTCCGCCTCGGTGCCGAGCGGGCGCCGGGGCGGGGAAGCCTGCGGCCCGCAGGTGGCGGAGCAGGCCGTGGACGGCCGGGGTCCAGAAGTTCGCGGGGCGGCGGACGACGGCTCCTGTCCGCCGGATTCGGCTGGTCATCGTGGCGTAAGGCTAACCTGGGATTGCGCCCGGGCGCTCGCGCCTGGCGGCGATCAGGCGACCTGGCGACATCCTGCCGCACACGGGAGGATCATGGTGGACCAGCAGCCGCAGCCGGGCCCGCTCGGGCCTGACGTGGCGGTCACGCACATCCTGGTGGTCACCGACCCGGTGCGGTCGCGGGATTTCTGGGTCGACGTGCTGGGTGCCGAGCTATACCGCGAGTACGGCGGGACCAGCGTGGTACTGCGATTCGCCGGCACCTGGCTGTTGCTGGTCAGCGGGGGCGGCCCGACCGCCGACAAGCCCACCGTGGTCTTCGCCGCGCCCGCCGACGCCGACCTGGTCAGTCACGCGATGACGCTGCGCGTGGCTGACTGCCGGGCAGCCTATGAGGCGCTGCGGTCCAGGGGCGCCGCGTTCCTCACCCCGCCGCATGACTGGGGCTCGGAGATCCGCTGCTTCCTGCGCGACCCAGACGGCCACCTGGTAGAGATCAGCCAGTCAAAAGCCAGCTGATAGCGCAGGACCGGAGGTTGCAGGCCCGTGTTTGTGCTGACTGTCACCACAGCCGACGACAGAATCGGCGGCGGTCCGGATCGCTGCTCCATCCGCGGCTGCTACGAGGGGACGCAGCTGGCTGGGGTCGCCGGCTCGCCGCGGCTTCGCACTGGCAAAGGCCTACATTCAATTGGGCTGGCCGCAGTGCGGGTCGTTGTCTGTGAGATTCCCGAGGTGGCCGAGGGGACGCCAGGCGGATCAGCGAGCGGGAAGCCCGGCGCAGGGAATTCGCGGTATCTGGCCGTAGGGTCGTTCGCCGGCCAGAACGCCGGGCACAATCACCGGGTGAGCGTGCAACTGAACCACACGATCGTCTCCTGCCGTGACCAGCAGCGGTCGGCGGCGTTCCTGACCGGGATCCTTGGCCTGCCGGCGGCGACCCGGTTCGCGCGTTTTCTCGTCGTCGAAGCCGATAATGGCGTCTCGCTGGACTTCGCTGAGACCGCCGGGACGATCACGCCCCAGCACTATGCCTTCCTCGTCGGCGATCAGGAATTCGACGCGGCCTTTGGCCGCATCCGGGACCGGGACCTGCCGTACTGGGCAGATCCCGGCCAGAGCCGCCCGGGGGTGATCAACCACAGGGACGGCGGCCGCGGCCTGTATTTCGAAGACCCCGACGGCCACCTGATGGAGATCATTACCCGGCCCTACGGTGGCGGCAGCTGATCCTCCCGCCTGCTGACGCCGAGTCCACTGGCAGTATCTGCACCAACAGCAGGCCGGCCGGCCTGCGGCATGCGGGGACGGAGCTGCCAGCGCCGTAGCGATCCGCGTCGCCGCCCTGTCTGCCGCACAAGCGGACGTTCCCGGTCGCGCAGCCAGCGCGTAAACATCCAGACAGGTCGGCAGTTCGGCCGACCGCGGGGGTCTCGCCTGCTGGCGGAGGGAGGTATCTGGGCGGAACACCCCGGGTTTCCCTGAGGGGTATGACCTGCGCCGTCGGCGGGCGTAATCCCCGCTGGCGCCGACGTCCGGCGCGGAGCCCTGGTAGCCGGGAGCGATCGCTGCTGGCCATCGCGGGGGTGATCGCGATCCTGGGAGTGTCGCGGTCCGCCTTCTGGATGGCCTCGGTGGTGTGGGGGCTGCCCGGTGGCGCGGAGGGTCCGGCGTAACGCCCTGCGGCGGCTGAGCGCTCACCTGGCCGGGTTGTCAGCGGCGCGGGCCACCGGAGGTGGCGACGGGTGGCTCCGTAACCGTGGAAGTAGACGACGTCCCGCATGGCCGTGGCCGCCGTGCCGGGCGGCAGCGCCTGGCTGATGGCTCGCCAGCTGGTTGCGGCAATGGCCGGCCCCGCCGGGTTGCCCTCGGCGCTCATGATGCCGAACCGGACAAGCTGTGCGTGCGGCAGGCTGCGGGATGCGCAGCAGGCACAGCTGCCGATTCGTGCGTGATCGGCGCATGTCCTCGGCTGGCGCGTGAGTAGCCGCCGTTCAGCGAGGTCAAGGTGGTCGCTGCTGGTCTCGGTCGGGCGCGCCAGGACGCGTGCTGGGCGTTCGATGCCATCGCGGACGCCAGGCACGGCCCTCCGGCTGCGGACGGCCGCGCGGCGTGGTCAGCCTGGCCGCCGCTGGGGCGGGACTGGCTGCTTCGGACCTTCCTGAAGTCCCGGGCCCGCGGCCATGGACGGTAAGCCGCGCCATCGCGCTCGGGGCGGGCGTTCCCCTACGCTTAGCGCTGCAGGGAGGGAGTGAGCGGTCGTGGCGGAAACGATGAGTACGGCGCGGGCGATGTGGACGATGTTCGAGCCGGTCCACGATGTGGCGTACTTCGCGCCCGAAGCGCTGGCCGCGCTCACCGAGGCCGGGCTGCGCGGCTACTGGCGCGGTTACTTCGCCGGGCGGGCTGCGCCGCTGGGCGGCGCGGGGGCGGCCGTGGTTACCGCGTCGTTCTACAACTTCGCTCCGGCCTTCGTGGCCCGTGCCATCCCCGGCGTGTGGGACCTGATCACGCCGCCGGAGGCCATCGCGGTGCGCGAGGCGGGCGCGGCGGCCTCGCTGCGGCGGCTGCTGGCCGGCCGGGAGGCCGAGGCGGCGAAGGCAGCATGCCTGCTGTGGCGCGCAGCGCAGGACCTGGACTTCGCCGGACGCGTGCTGTCTGCGGCCAACTCCGAGCTGCCGGTCTCCGCCGACCCCCTGACCCGGCTGTGGCAGGCTACGACGCTGCTGCGCGAGCACCGCGGCGATGGTCACTTCGCCGCGCTGGCTGCCGCCGACATCGACGGGTGCGAGGCAGTCGTGCTGCGGTGCGCGAAAGACATCTCCCGCGATCTGATGCAGCCCGTCCGTGGCTGGACCGATGAGCAGTGGGGCGCCGCGACCGCCCGGCTGACCGAGCGCGGCTGGATCGGCGAGGATGCGGCGCTGACCGCAGCCGGCCGCGCCGTGCACAACGCGGTGGAGGCTGCTACCGATCAGGCCGCTGCCCGGCCCTGGAACCGGATGGGCGCCGCCGGCCTGGCCGAGGTCGCCGACGTTCTCTTGCCGCTCGCCCAGGCCTGTGCCGCCGCGCTTCCTGAGGTAATACCTGTTGGCCGCCTGCAGCCCACCCGGCCCTGACCGCATCGGCGCACAGCACCAGGTCAGCTGCATGACTTACAAGGGAACCGGGGCACTGACTGATGACCGAGCGAGCGCATCCGCCATGGGACGCCAGCTACACGGCCGGCACGCCTGCCCCGTGGGACATCGGCCGGCCGCAGCCGGCCTTCGTCCGGCTAGCTGAGCAGGGCCGCCTGACCGGGCGGCTTGTCGACGCTGGCTGCGGGACCGGCGAGAACGCGCTGCTCGCAGCCAGCTGCGGCGCCGATGTCACCGGCATCGACATTGCACCGACCGCGATCGCGCGGGCGCGCGCGAAAGCGGCCGAGCGCGGGCTGACCGCGCGGTTCGAAGTCGCAGACGCACTCGACCCCGGCCGCCTCGGACTCACCGCCGACACCGTGATCGATAGCGGGGTGTTCCACATATTCGGCGACGACGTCCGGGCCCGGTACGTCGCCAGCCTCGCGGCGGCGCTGAGGCCAGCCGGCATTTGCTACCTCGTGTGCTTCAGCGACCGGCAACCAGGGACCTGGGGCCCGCGCCGCGTCCGCGCAGATGAGCTGCGCGCGGCGTTCAGCGACGGTTGGGCCGTTGAGTCGATTACCGCCGACGCCTTCGAGACCAACCCGGTGAACGGCACGACGCAGGTCCAGGCCTGGCTGGCCACGATCAGGCGTAACTAGCCAGCCGCACCTCACTTCGCCGATGTCGGTGACAGCCGATCATTGGCCCATTGCCCAGCCCTGACGCTCCCGCGTCGCACGCAGTGACAGCCGCCACCCGGGCGCCGATCCGGCGCCCGGAACTTCAAGTCGCGGACTTCCCCACCTGTGCACTACCCGGGCCCACGCAGGCGCGAGGCTCATGCGCCATGTGGGCACTATCCCAGCAGGAAGTTACCGATGCGTCCATGAGGGATCTTCGGCCAGCTTCTCGGCAATGCGGTCGTGGAAGCTCTTGCGAGCCAGCACGCCTGTGATGTCCTCGGCGACGCGGGTCATCGGGTAGGGGATCTCCGCCTCGATCTCGGCGATCGATGCCTCGGTGGCGCGCCACTCGGCGGCGAGCCTGACGACGATTTGCTCCGATTTGGGGGTGAGTGTCACGTTCTTGCTGCGCGCGTCGGGTCCCTGGGTGGTCTTCACCCAGCCGGCGGCGCGCATGGCCGCCACCTTCTGGCTCATCGCCGAGTGCGTCCGGCCCACCGACCGGGCGAGCTCCGCGATCGTCATCGGCCCGCGTGCGTGCAGCCGGATGATCTCCATCACCCAGCTCGTCTTGAGGCCCTTGATGCCGTTCTCGGCGTATATGCGGGCGATCTCGTCGTCCATGCCGGACAGCAGCCGGAACACCTGGCGCCACCGGCTGTGCTCGGTTGGGTCCCGCGAGACGGCCGGGTCCTGCATCACGTCCGCGCTCACGGCATCCATTATAGACGTGATAGCACTTATATAAGCGCTGTTATAGTGATGTCGTGAAGTTGCTCACAGACGTCACCCCCCTGCGCGAGATCCCCGCGTTCCGGCGTCTGTGGCTCGGCAGCATGTTGTCGAGCACCGGCGGCGCGGTGACGACTTTCGCCATGACCCTGCAGGTATGGGAAATCACGCGGTCCACGGCGGCGGTCGGCGGGCTCGGCGTCGCCGCCCTGGTCCCGATGCTGGTCATCGCGCTGCCCGGCGGAACGCTGGCCGACAGGCTCGACCGGCGCAAGCTCGTGCTGGCCATGACCGCGTGCTCGACGGCGGTGTCGGCCCTGCTGTTCGCTCAGGCGCTGACCGGCCTGCGCTGGCTGTGGCTGCTGTACGCGCTCGAGGCGGCTATCAGCGCGATCGGCGCGATCGGCGCGCCCGCGCGCCGCACGTTTATCCCCGCGCTCGTGCCGACCGGTCAGCGGGCGGCGGCCATGGCGCTGAACCGGATCGTCATGCAGACGATGCTGATCGCAGGCCCCGCCCTGGCCGGCGTGGTCGCGGCCGGGTTTGGCGTAAAAGGCTGCTACCTCATCGACACTGTGAGCTTCGCCGGGTCGTTCTACGGCGTCGCCGGGCTCCCGGCCATGACCGCTTCCAAGACCCATGATACGCAGCGGTCCGGGCTGGCTCTCACGCTCGAAGGCCTCTCGTTCATCAAGCGCAGCCAGGCCCTGGCCGGCGCGTTCCTCACCGACCTGAACGCCACGTTCTTCGCCCTGCCGCTATCGCTGTTCCCGGCGATCAACGCCGAGCGGTTCGGCGGCGACCCGCGGACCCTGGGCCTGTTCACGGCGGCGATCGGCGTCGGCGGCATGATAACCGCGGTGCTGTCCGGGCCACTGAAGCACATCCCCCGGCACGGGCTGGGGATGCTGGTGTGCTCCGCCGTGTGGGGCGGGGCGTTCGCGGTATTCGCGGTCGCGCCGTCGCTGTGGCTGACGCTGCTCGCGCTGGGCGCGGCGGGCGCGGCGGACACGTTCACCGTGGTGCTCCGCGGTGTGATCGTGCAGGCGGTCACGCCGGAGGTGTTCCGCGGCCGGGTGAACGCGGCCGACTACGTGGTCGGCGCCGGCGGCGCACAGCTGGGATCGCTGGAGTCAGGCCTGGTCGGTTCGCTGGCGACGCCGCAGATCAGCGCGCTGACCGGCGGCGTGGCGACCATCCTCGGCGCGGTCGTCATCGGGGTCGCGCTGCCGGGCTTCCGCTGCTACAGGGAAGCTCCCGCCCACGCAGGACTCGCCCCGGCGCAGGCCCCGAAGGAAGCCGCGGTCTAGCCGAGCCGTCTAC